>CAZZAQ010000646.1:1493-3472 GCA_964652165.1 uncultured Bifidobacterium sp. | reverse complement strand
AGGGATCTGCATCCCGAGGTTGTGAGAACCAAGGCCAAAAACAACAAGCACCTGGCGAAAATGTTCATACTTTGACTTAACGGGTCCCATCCCTTGATTGTGAAAGAGCCGCAGGCCGACCGTCATGGAATCGACGGCCCAACGTAGCACATCCGGCAGGCGGCGGCGAATCGGTTACAAACCCCACTTATACTACGCGTAAGCGCCCAAGCGAATCCTCTCAAGCCCTTCTAACACAGCAACAAAGGAGCTGCCGGCAAGCAACGATTCGCCCTTTGGCTGCGGCATTTGGGACGTTGGATTCGTAGTCTTACGGTAGTGTTCGGACTGTGAGGCCAAAGGCTCGATCCTCCAACGGGATTTGTTCCCACCGTCAGCGTTTCCAGAATCCGATGTGCGTCTCACCGAAACACCGAATCTGCAGGCGGTGGATCGCGTTGACCGGCGCGGGAATAAGCGTGTTAAATCGCTCCGCGCCTGCAATCGTCCAAAGCACCGCCTATGAATACCACGCTGCCTCGTCGCGATTTCCTCAAGCTTGCCGCTACCGCTTCGGCGACCGTTCTCCTGCCGGCGCCGTTGGCCGCCGCTGGAGATGTCCCTCCCAAAAAGCGCCGCATTAAGAAAGCGATCATGGGAGCAACCATCGGCCTCCAGGGCTCACTGGTCGAAAAGTACAAAATGCTCAAAGCCGCAGGATTCGAAGGGGTCGAGCCAATGAGCCACCTGAACCAGGACGAAGTGGCTAAGGCGCTGGAGGAATCGGGCCTGAAGGCGGCCAGCGTCTGTTGCAGCACGCATTGGCGCCTGACGCTCTCACATCCCGATCCCGCCGCGCGCGAGAAGGGCCTCGAAGGACTTCGACAGGCCCTGCGCGACGCCAAACGCTACGGCGCCACGTCGGTGCTGCTGGTTCCCGGTGTCGCCCGGGAAGGCGTCACTTACGAACAATGTTGGGAGCGATCGATTGCCGAAATCCGAAAAGCGATCCCGTTGGCCGAGGAACTGGGCGTCAAGATCGCGGTGGAAAACGTCTGGAACGATTTCATCAAGACGCCGGAGGAGGCCAGGCGTTACCTCGATGAAATCAACAGCCCGTCCGTCGGCTGGCATTTCGATATCGGCAACATGATCAAATTCAACCCCGCTGAAACCTGGCCGCCCGTGCTCGGCAAGCGCATCCTGCGCCTGCACATCAAGGAATATGGCAAGGCCAAGGGGTTCAACGCGCAGTTCTTCGAGGGCGACAACAATTGGCCGGCGATCATGAAGGCGCTCGACGACATCGGCTACGACGGCTGGGGCATCACCGAACAGCCCGGCGCTCAGACCAAGGACCTCGAGAGCCTCAAGGCGTTTTCCGAACGCCTCGACCGCGTGTTCGCGAGCTAACCGGCTGGGAGCGCCGGCATCCTTGCCGGCGTTTATTTGGGAGAACTCGCCGGCACGGATGCCGGCGGTCCCGGCGGTGCGGCTTGTTAAGCTGCGAACGGCTAAACAGAGGCGCATTCACGGGCCAGCAACAGCGCTCCGACCGGGACTGCGTCCTCCCCCAGCGCCGCCAGGCGCACTTCCGGTCCGGGCTGGAATACTTCCATCAAAAACCCCGGCAACGCCGCGGCCACGGCGGCCCGCAAAGGTTCTCCCACTAGCGAAAGGCCTCCGCCGAGGACGACGACTTCCGGATGAAACAGGTGGACCGCGTGCGAAAGGCCGAACGCGAGGTCCTCCGCGGTCTCGCTCAGGATCGCCTGCGCCGCGGCATCGCCTTCCTTCAGCGCCTGCACAAGATGTTTCGATTCCCCGCCGCGTGCCTTACCTATGGCGCTGCACAAAACGCCGCGGGCACCGCTCTCCTTTAGCCGGCGAATCCTCGAGTCGACCGCCCAGCCCGAGCAGCGGTCTTCGACGATCGTTCCGACTCGGTCCAGGCGGACGTGGCCCAACTCCGATTCGCCGGGCTTGGCCCCGTGATAAAT
>CAZZAQ010000646.1:0-1483 GCA_964652165.1 uncultured Bifidobacterium sp. | reverse complement strand
AACCAGGCCGCCGCCGACACCACTGCCGAGGGTGACGTAAAACACCGGGTTGAAACCTGCTCCCGCGCCGCGCGACGCCTCGCCGAGCGCGGCGACGTTCGCATCGTTGTCGACGCACACCGGCAGTCGGGTCGCCCGCCGCAGCCACTGTCCAAATTCCACGCCGGCCCAGCCCTCAACGTGATGGGATTTGACAATGCGTCCAGTCCGCCAGTCCACTGGCCCGCCAAATCCAACACCGATGGCGACGGGCTTCCACCTGGCGATCAAACCGTCAAGAGCGCCTTTCAACTGCTGGCGAATCCCTCTGCTTTTCTTCGCCCGGTCGACGACGAACCGCTCTCGCTCAAGGATGGCCGCGGACTCGTCGCCGACGACGACTTGCAGTTTGGTGCCGCCAATTTCGATGCCCAGAAATGTCTTCTGCGCGCGGATATCCCGGATGGCTGGCTGCGGGCCTGGGCTTGAAGTCGA
This sequence comes from uncultured Bifidobacterium sp., assembly GCA_964652165.1. GTDB lineage: Bacteria > Verrucomicrobiota > Verrucomicrobiia > Limisphaerales > JADJPG01 > DASTLJ01. The sequence goes on along the minus strand of CAZZAQ010000646.1, from coordinate 1,009 downwards.
TGCGGCTCCTGGCTCGAGACCCAGGCGCGCACGCCACTCGGCGCGGGAGAGTTTGCCGCGTTCGTTGGGGGCGAGCGAATCGACGAAGCGCCAGTCGCGCGGGAGTTGCCAGGCGGGGAGGTGTTCCAGGAGGAAACGCCGGAGCGCGTCGCCGGTCACGCCGGGTTTGGCAACGACACAGGCCACAATTTGCTCCGCGCGTTGCGCATCCGGCGCGGGCGCGCCGAACACGAGGCAATCCCGGACCCCCGGATGCGCTTGCACGGCGCGCTCGATGGTCTCGGGAGACACCTTTCGGCCGGCCACGTTGATAAGGTCGCTCGCCCGGCCACGAATGTAAACGAGGCCGTTGCGAATCTCGGCGAGGTCGCTCGTCCGGAAACAGCCTTTGCCGAGAGTCTTGCCAGGTTCGGGCCAGTACCCGACGCCGACGGCGGGCCCACGGACTTCCAGGCAGCCTTCGACGTTGGTTTTGAGCCGCACGTTTTTCATTGGCGCGCCTACGCATGCTGCGTCCGCGCGCGGCGTCGTACTGGCGTCGTAGGCGATGCCGCCGCACTCGGTCGCGCCGTAGAAGTTGTGAATCTTCACGCCGGAGCGGGCGAAGAGTTCCTGTTCCAGCGCCAGCGGCAGAGGCGCGCCGGCGCTGATGGCCAGGCGGACGTTGGGCGGAATGGCGCCGGCTTCGTGCCACACGCGCCACAGAGCCGGCACGGCGGGAAGTGTAATGTTGGGCGTGGTGGCGGCGGCCTTGAGGATGGCTTCAGGCAACGGGGAGGGCGCGAGGATGATCGGGATGCCATGCAGCAACAGCGGCAGGATGAGGTTCGAGAAGCCATAGGAATGGGCCAACGAGAGGACCGCCAGGTTCGGCCATTCGGGGCGAAGGCCCATCGTGGCTACGATGTTGTCGCCATCGGCCGCAAGCTGTTCTTCTGTGAAGGCGACGAAGCGCGGCGCGCCGGTGGTGGCGGAAGTTGTCTTGAGATGAGCGACTCCTGGGATGGAT
>CAZZAQ010000645.1:0-3474 GCA_964652165.1 uncultured Bifidobacterium sp. | reverse complement strand
CAGTATCACTTGCAAACTGCAAGTGATAGTTCGGTCCGTCCTGCACTGGCCACGGCACGCAGTCGCCCTTACGCGCAGGCGCGCGATGGTATGATGCGGAATTGCCCGCTGCGCGGCGAATCCAGCAGCGGGTGAGCTGCTGAGTCCCTTCCCCATGCGCCGACGCCGAATACTGCTGGCCCTGCTGGTTCTACTGGTCGCCGCCACCCTGGGGCTGGTGGTGTATCTGCACCGTAGCGGCCCGCCCGATGCGGTGCGCCTGCTGCCCGACGCGGACGGCGTGCTCTACGTCAACCTGGGTCGCATCCGGCTGCTCACCCAGAGCCCGCCGCTCGCCGGCGTGGTGCGCGACCCGCAGTACAACGACTTTGTTACCCAGACCGGCTTCCAGTTCGAGCGCGACCTCGAGGAAGCGGCAGTGGCCGTTCATCTGCCCAAGGCAACCGGCAGCTCAGCCGTGGGCGATGCCTCCGCGGCCGAACCGCGCTTTTCGTCCGCGTTCGTAGCCCGCTTCAACTCGGAGCAGTTGATTACGTATCTGAAGAAGCTGGCCCGGGGCCAGACGGTGGAACGTTACCGCGACCTGGACATCTTCCGCATCCCCGTCGAAGACCGAATGGTGCGGGTTGCCATCCTGAGTGTGGATACTGTGGCCGTGTCCAATGTCGCCGGCGAAGGGCCCATGCACGCCATGATTGACCGCTACAAGCAGGTGGCCGGCCCCTTGCCGGAGCGCAGCCTGGTGCGCGATTACTACCCGCAGGTTCCTCTCGGCAGCCTGGTGTGGGCGATTGCACGCTATGCCCCCGGCGAAAACAGCCTTCCGGGCAACGCCAGCCCCCTGGGGACGCCGGTGGCGGCCACCTGGGTGGCGTCGGCGCGCTTCACCGGATCGCTCGACTTGCGTTGTGAAGCGTTCACTGCGGGAGAAGCCGACGCGCAGAAGCTCCACGACCAGGCCGCGGCGCTGCTGGGCTTGTATCGTGCCTTCCAGAGCGAAGCCTCCAAGACCGCCGCCGATCCCGATGTGCGAGCCCTGGTGGATAGTATTCAGGTCGCGCAGCAACGCGAGCGCGTGGTGTTCACCGCCACCGTGCCGCTGGGATTCATCGAAAAAGCCCTGGCCGCGCCGCCCCAGCCCCCTGCGGAACCGGTGCCCGCACCGGCGCAGACGCCCTAGCGGGATTTCAGGGTTCCATCTTGAAGGGGACAGGGTCAATGGGGCAAAATCAGCACGCCCGGAGCAACTGAACTAATGGCCCATCGCCTTTTCACGATCGGGCATTCCGCCATGCAGCTTTCCACGCTGCTGGAAACGCTGCGGCAATTCGACCTCGGTTTGCTCATCGACGTGCGCAGCAAGCCGCGCAGCTTTCGCCATCCTCACTTTGATCGCATCGCGCTGGAAGGAGCGCTGCCCGAGGCCGGCCTCCGTTACCTCTTTCTGGGGGAAGAACTGGGCGGGCGCCCCGACGATCCCGGCGTCTATGCCGGCGACGGTGTGGTGGACTACCGCGCGCGCAGAAAATCCTATGCCTTCCAGCAGGGCCTGGAACGAGTGGAAAACGAGCTGGCGCAGAACCACGTGGCCCTGATGTGCGCGGAGGAAGACCCGCTGCAGTGCCATCGCTTCCTGATGATCGGCCCGGAACTGGTGGCGCTTGGCCTGGAGCCGCTGCATATCCGCAAGGCAGGAGTCCTGGAGACTCAAAGGGAGGCCGAAGACCGCTTGCTGACGGCCCAGCAATTGGGCGCCGTCGCCGGCGGTTCCCTGTTTGCCGCCGACCGAATCAGCGCCCTGGAAACCGCCTACGACGCCCAGGCCAAGCAGTGCGCCTTCCGCATCGAACCCGCCGAGGCGGACCGCTGGTAGCCGATGGAGATCACCATCTGCACCATCGGCTTTGCCGGAAAAACAGCAGAGCAGTTTTTCTCACTGCTCACCCAGGCCGGTGTTCGCCGCGTCGTAGACATCCGCGAGAACCGCAGCGGCCAGCTTTCCGGTTACGCAAAACACCCCGACCTGGAGTTCTTCCTTGCTCGGATTGCGGGCATAGACTATGGGCACGAGCCGCTGCTGGCCCCGACGCCGGAAATGCGAAAAGCGTATCGCAAGATTAAGGATTGGCCCCAATACGAGGCCACGTTCCTCGCGCTCATGCGAGAACGTGGGTTTCCAGGATCGGTAGAACTGCCCGTCTCTGCCGGCACGCTGGCCCTGCTGTGCTCGGAAGCGGGCCCGGAGAAGTGCCACCGCCGGCTGGTTGCCGAGCTTCTGGCCGAACACTTGCGCACTAGGGGGCACGCGGTTCAGGTGCGCCACTTGGTCACCGAGAAGGCCCCGCCACCGAAGCGAAGCAAACAGCGCCCGCGCGTTCATGCCCGAACTCCTGATTAGCGAGATTACGCGGATGGCGGATGGCAACTGCGTGATCGGGTTGGCGCGCCGCCCGTCAGGCTTCTACTCTCTCCGGCCGATGCCGCGCGTCGGATTCGCCTGGCAGCCATTCCCTTACCGGCGCGCCGAGCGGGTTTCCTTTGAGCTGTCCCTGGTCCCGCTGGCTGCGCCTCATCTCGAAGATCGCCAAGCTGGGAACCACTCCAAGGTGGGCGCTGTTTCCGAGGCGGAACTGGTGGATTGTCTGAAGCAAGCGGAAACCGCAACTTCGGCTCAAGACCTGTTTGGCTGCAAGGTGAATCCCAGTCCCCATGGAGGGCCCGCCCTCTGCGTGAAGCCGGCGGAAGGAAAACGGTCCATCGCTGGTTGCGCCATTGAAAAGATCAATTTCTCTTTTAGTTTCTACCCACAGAGAAATATTCGAGTCGCGCTGCGCCTGGAGTCGGGCGACCGGCTGGACAGCCTTCCGCTGGTGGACCATGATTGGCTCCGGTTCGCGGACCGTCTTTGGGAACAGAGTAAGGGAACGGCCAATGTGCGGCAGCGGCTCCAGAGCTTCTTCAACCGGCAGATTCGGGAGCACATCTTGTCCAGCCCGGCGCCGTTTGCGCGCATCGGTCTCACCCGCCCCGACGACGCCGGCCTGTGCTGGCTCATGCTCGACTCCGTGTTTCCCCAGCCCAAGAAGAAGTGGCTGGAAGAATTCCAATGACGCGCGCAGCCGTTTTGCGGACTTCTCGAGATGCCCATGACGCCAACCCCTGAAGGGCTCCAGCAATTCCGGGAGATGGTCGAGCAGTGCCTCCGGTCCGTGCTCCCGCCGGCGACGGCACTGCCGAGCGACGACCAGGACTGGGTCGAAAGCGGCCTGCTGGACTCGATGGCTCACGTCGAAGTCTTGATGCTCATCGAACGAGCCGCCCAATCGCCCGATCTTTTCACGCGCTCTGGTGGCGATCCGCCCACCACCCTCCGGGCGGCAATCGAAACCATCCAGAAGGCGCTCGCACAGTCCTCCGCGGAAGAGTCGGCGTCTGGGCGCGCGCCGCGTCAGCAGGCGATGGAAGTACCGGCAA
>CAZZAQ010000644.1:0-3478 GCA_964652165.1 uncultured Bifidobacterium sp. | reverse complement strand
GCGGTGCCAAGCAGGTCGAATGCTTTCACGCGATCTTCGCCGCGTTTCCAGCGCAGCTTGTGGCCGGTGTTCAGGTTGAAATCCATGCTCCGCTTGTTGAAGACACGCCAGGTGGTCTGGCCGTGGAGGTCGACCGCGATGTTGTCGAAGAACTCGTCGTCCCAGAACACTGAGCAGCGCGTGCCGGCGTAGTTGGTGGCCAGGGCCGGCTCTTGCACGAAGAAGTGGACAACGGGCAACGGGTTGGTCAGCGCCGGGTTGAACACGATCGTGCCCTGGTACTGCGGGGAGTTCTTCGGATCCTGATACGCGGGGAAACGGGAACTGTTGTTCAGCGCGTCCGTCGCGAAGACATAGTAGCGCACCATCTGGCCCGGATTTGACGCGCTGGCCGGAATGCTCGCGCCCCACCTGCCATCCCCCGCCGCGCCGTCTCCGTGCTGCCCGTCGTCAAACATCGGGACGTTGACCTCGTTGCTGTACATCGTGCGGTAGATGAGCCGCACCGTGTTGACCGATTGGAACGTGCCGGAAACCTTCGCTGTCACTTGCAGGTCTTGATTGTCGGTCGGCAGGTTCGGCAAGTGCGAAACATCGGCGATCAGCGGACCAAGGTTCGTGTTCCCAAGTCCGTTCGCCGTGCCCGGCGTGGGCGCCAGGAAGTAGCGGAGGCCCGTCGGATCGTTCGTCGCGCTCGTGGCCAGCAATTCGGGCAGGATCAAAAAATCCCCGTCGCTCGCGCTGGAATTCAGGCCGTGGATGGCCAGGACGTTCGTCCCGGGCACGAGCAAACCGAGTGAGGCGCTGAGGTTCCAATCCTCGTAGTCGCTTGCATCGGAATCCGAACGGGCCGCCGCGGCAGTCGAATTCCAATCGGGGAACATCGGCGCGTTGCCCCGGGCGACTTCGACCCCGTTCAAGTAGGCGAGGAATCCGTCGTCGTACTTCAACCGCAGCGTGAGCGAGTTGAATACGGCCGGGTTCTCCACGGTAAACGGCAGGCGGAGGTAGGCGCTCGGATTGACGTTGAGCATGGACGCCCCGATGTCGCTGGTAATTTGGCTCGTCAGCGTCCGGTAACCGCGCAGCGTCGCCGTCACGAACGTGCGGTCGCTGTCGTCGTGCGAGTTTCCGTCCGCGTTGGTCGGATCCAGGGCGATGTCAAACGTGTCGCCGACATTCACGCCCGTCAAATTGATGGTGCGGCGGACCCCGGCGACGTCGTTGCTCCGGATGTTGGCGAAGTCGCGCTGGACCCCGTTGTGGAGAATCCGCACGCGGACGCCGCCGCCGCCGTAGTTGTATTGGTCGGGCTGCTCCTTGAGCGCCGCCCATTCCAGGCTCACGTTGCCGCTTACCTCGCTCACCCAGCGGCGGATGACCCAGTGCTCGGCGCCGCTGTTCAGCCCGTTGGGTTGCATCCAGTATTGACCAATCTTGTCGAACGGCGGGTTGCCGCTGAACCAGTCCCACTCCTCCTCGTCCCAGAAGTTGTTCGGGCTTTGCGGGCCGTTGGCGCGTGGAAACGCCGTGAAGTTGGCCGCCTGGTAGATTTGATCCGGGTCGGCGGTCTTGTTGTAGTAGCCGTAGAACCAGTTCTTTTCCCCCTGTGTGCCGGTGACGGACCAGTCGGCCGCCGAGCTGGCCACGATCCCGAGCGAGGGATCGGCCGTTACGATCGTCGCATTGAAGGCCGCCGCATCACAGAGGTCGTTGTCCGCCTGACCGGCGTCGAGAACGAAATCGATCTTCGAACCGGAATGCGCCGGCGTGGTGAACGCAAAGGTTGTCCCGTTCCCCTGCACGGTCTGCTGGAACACCTGAGCGCCGTCGACAAAAATGCGTCCCGTCACGCCGTCGCCGCAGGAAGTCGCCGTCGTATCCAGCCAGCGGCCGGATGTGCGCACGACGAGTGGCGAAAAAGTGGCACCCGGCTTGTACCAGTAACTGAGCGTGTAGGTCTGGCCGATGGTGAGCGCCGGCACGATCGATTGCCACACCGAGCTGCCCTGGGTGGTGCCGCCCGCGGTTGACACCAGTTGAAGGCTCGCGTTGCCGACCCGCTTCTCGGCGGTCGTGATGGCGGAGCCAGCGAGATTGGCCGAAACAGTCCAAGGAGCAAGCGTTCCGGTCTCAAAGTCCCCATTCGGCAGCAAATTCGGCCCGACTTCGGGCTGCGTGCCGGCGACGATGCGGATGTCGTCGATGTAGCCGTCGCCCACGCCGGTCAGGTAAACATAGAGCACACTGTTGGCCGCAATGCCCGTTTGGGTGACCTTGACCCAGTCGCCCGCGTTGGCCAACTGGCCGCTAATGGTGACGGGGCCGTCGGACTCGTTGACGTAACGGCGCACTGCCCAATGGGTCGGCAGGCCGGGATTGCCGTTCATCGCGGTCGGCCGCCCGCCGCCGGCCGTCAGTTGGGTGAACGGCGGATCGCCCGCCGGCCAATCCCAAGCCGTGCCGTTCCAGAAGTTGGCCGGAAACGGGATGAACTCCGACGGAGCGTAAACGCCGTCGCTGTCGATGCCCTTGTTCCAATAGCCGTACGTCCAACTGTTTTGCCCCTGGACGCCTGAGAACGCGGCGATGGAATCGCCAATGGTCATCGGCACGAACGGGATGGTGCCGTCGATTTCGTAGCCCACGCCCGTCGGCAGGCTTGTCCACGCGGAATCATCGAACAGCAGCCCCGTCCACGCCGTGCCGAGCGAACCGTCGGTCGGAATCCGCACGTTCGCCACGGCGCCGCTGGCGATCAAGGTCGTGACCGTCTGCAGCACCGGGATGCCGTAGGAAACACCGCTGACTTGCAGAGGATAATCCAACCCAATCGAGCCGAAGGAGGAAACCACCGTCGTCCCGTCGGGCTTCACCAGCGCCAGGTAGCCGCCCGAGCTGTCGAGCTTGAAGTCCGTGTGCAAGGGCGCTCCGGGCACCCGCCGGTCCTTCTCCGATGCGAACACGATGAGGTAGCCGTTGGCGGCAAGATTGGTGGCCGGAAACTTCCAGCGAGTCAGGTCGCCGGGGTCGTCGGTCAGGTGCCAGCCGTTGAGATTCGCGGCGGCTGAGCTGGAGTTGTGAATTTCAATCCAGTCTGATGAATCGCCGTCCTCGTCGAGCAGGAACCCGTTGTTGGCCGCCATGAACTCGGTGATGAGCAACGACTCAGCCGCCCGCGCGGGCGACAGCGACGCAACGAGGGTAATGAAGGCAGCGAGACAAAGTATCCTCACATTCATACAATGGCCATATTGGCGATCACGGAAACTGGGCTTGGGAAAGCTACCAGATGCCAGCCCTCCTGTCACACAAAAACCGGGCGCAGGTTTTGGCAACGGCGCATCTTGACGCTGCTATGGCATGGACGGTAGGGACGGCGCGCTGCGCCGTCCGCGCCGCGTTGAGCGGCGCAAAGGGGAGGCGAAAGGGTTCGTTCCGCCCGCGCTGCGCGGGCGGGGCCATCGCAGCGCGATGG
>CAZZAQ010000643.1:0-3481 GCA_964652165.1 uncultured Bifidobacterium sp. | reverse complement strand
CATGCCCAGCTTGATGACTTTGAGCGCGACGCGACGGCGCAGCGGCTCCTCCTGCTCCGCCAGGTACACGACCCCGCAGCCGCCTTCGCCGATTTTTTCGATCAGCTTGTAGCGGCCGATCTTGTCGCCAGGCTGTTCGGTGATGGGAAGTGTGGCGGAGCTTCCTTCCTTGTCGCCAAGGAAGCCTCCGGCCTCCTCGTGCGCCTGGAGCAAGGCGTCGATCTTTTGTCTGAGAAGGGCGTCTTGACCGCAAGCCCGGTCCAGATACGCAGCGCGTTCAGCGGGATCATCGATCTCCACCGCGTCGTTGAACACGGCTCGCAGCGGTTTGTAGTTTTCATCCATAAGCAAGACTTCGAGATGACCGGGGCTTCACCTGTTCATGCGCACTCGACGGCGCAAAAGGGCCAGGACAAGCGCGATTTTTTCCGAGCGCGGTTCAGCGCGCCCCTTCGCGGCGCAGTTCGTCGTAAAGCCACGCACGGGCAAAGGTCCAGTAACGCTTGGCCGTGCGCACCGAGATGCCCAATGCCACGGCTGCCTCCTCAATAGTCAGTCCGGCGAAGAAGCGCAGTTTGACCAACTCGACCGGCGCCGGGTCGTCCCGGGCAAGTTTTTCGAGCACGTCGTTCATGCGCAATAGTGTGGTCGCATCGGCTTTTGCGGCCACGTCCACGTCATCCAGATCGACACGCTCGGCACCCGCCCCGCGTTTCTCGGCGTCTTTGCGGCGTGCGTGCTCGATGAGAATCCGCCGCATGGCTTCCGCAGCGGCGCTGAAAAAATGGGCGCGGTTTTCAAAGTTTGGCAGCTTGTCGCCCCCCAACCGAAGCCAGGCTTCATGCACCAGCGCGGTGGGCTGCAAAGTGTGGCCTGCAGATTCGACAGCCATCTTATGCACGGCGAGGCGGTGAAGTTCATCGTAAACGAGCGACATCAACTGGTCCTTGGCGTCGGAATTCCCTTCGCCAACGGATTGAAGAATTTGCGTGACGTCCCCCATGGCGTATCACCGCGGCCGATGAACCGATGACATGCGCAAGCCCTTGCGAGGAGTGACCATCCCCGTTGAGCAGGCTGCTCCCAAACATTGCGGCGCGACAGCGGACCGTGACAGAGGACGGGCCATCGCGCTCGCTTCCAATGCTTGTTCCGCCGCCGGAATGTCGCATTGTTGCACGGCCTCGATGACATGAGTACAGAATGCGAAACGGATGGGTTTGGATGGCGGCATGGACTGTGACGGGATTTTCCACAAATCAGATTAGCCGTCAATGGGGAATTCCTGCCACATCCGGGGCCCTCCCTCCGTTTTTGCGTCGTTCATTAAGCCGTCGGTTCAGGTGCGTCCGGGCGTGGAGCACTGGGCACGAATTCATTGTTTCTGTTGTGCTTTGTTTCTGTTTGCGGCCGGGCCACCGGGGTCATTAGCCTCCGCGCGCGATGGGCTACGAAGTCAACCCTTGGATGATGACGCCGTTCGGCGCGCTGCTGGCGGTGATCGCGCTGGGGCCGCTGTTTTTCGCAGGCTGGTGGGCGCGACATTACCCGAAGGTGGCCTTCGGGCTGGGAGCGGTGTCACTCGTCTATTACCTGGCGGTGCTCCCGAAAGCGGCAGGGCAGACCGTGGGACACACAGCCCACGAGTACGTCAGCTTCATCGCGCTGATCGGGTCGCTGTTCGTCGTGTCGGGAGGGATTCACATCACGGTGAAAGGCGAGGCGACGCCGTGGGAGAACGTGGTGTTTCTGGGTGTCGGCGGGGTCATAGCGAACGTGCTCGGCACGACCGGCGCGTCGATGCTGCTGATCCGACCGTGGCTGCGGATGAACAAGTACCGGGTGACGGGGCATCACGTCGTGTTCTTCATTTTTATCGTGTCGAACGTCGGCGGGTGCCTGACGCCGATAGGCGATCCGCCGTTGTTCCTGGGCTACTTGAAGGGGATTCCGTTCTGGTGGGTGGCGGAGCATTGCTGGCCGATGTGGGTCTTGGGGCTGGCGATCCTGCTGGCGATGTTTTACGCGGTCGACCGGCGCAATTACCTGCGGGCGCCGAAGCCAGTGCGGGAGCGAATTGCTGAGCCGGCGGACCAGTTCGGATTCGAGGGCCTGTGGAACCTGTTGTTTCTGGGGATGATTCTCGGGGCAGTGCTTTTCCTCCAAAAGCCTCTTTTCCTGCGGGAAGCGGTGATGCTGGCGGCGGCGGCGGGTTCCTACTTCACGACGAAGAAGGCAATCCACCAGGCGAACCACTTCGAGTGGCACCCCTTCAAGGAAGTCGCGATTCTGTTCGTGGGCATCTTCGCCACGATGATGCCGGCGCTGGACTGGCTCCAGGCGCATGCGGGAAGGATGCGCAGTCCGGGTCCTGGCTTCTTCTACTGGGGCTGCGGGACGCTCTCCAGTTTCCTGGACAACGCGCCCACCTACCTCAGTTTCCTGAGGGCGATTTTCGGGGCGTTCATTTCACCAGACACCATCGCGGCGGTGCAACACTTGATCCAGAACGGCGGCGCCGACCTGGCATCCGCAGCCGAGCCGGTGCGGCACACGTACGAGGCGTTGCAGAAATATCACTCGGATCATCTGGCGGCCGGCAAGGTGGGGGTAGAGGAGATTGAGGTGGCCTTCCTGCTGGGCAACGCGGCGTTCAACAATTACATCGTGGCCATCAGCGTCGGCGCGGTGTTTTTCGGCGCGAACACCTACATCGGCAACGGGCCGAACTTCATGGTCAAGAGCATCGCCGAGCAGCAAAAAGTTCATACTCCCACTTTCCTGGGATATCTGTTCAAATACAGCTTGCCGTTCATGCTGCCGATGTTGGTGGCCGTGTGGTGGGTCTTTTTCCGCCGTTAAGCGGACCGATTTCGGAAACGGAAGGAACCGTGCGCGATCGCTGACCAACTCGACAAGCCGAATGCAACCTCGATGAGGGCTCTCTACAATCTCCTGTTTCTAATCGGGTTCAGCCTGAGCGCCCCGTATTACTTCTTGAAGATGTGGCGGCGGGGCCACTGGCGGACCGGCCTGGCGCAGCGGTTCGGCCGATTCAGCTCAAAGCTCAGGCAGGCGGTCACGAACCGTCACGTCATGTGGATCCATGCCGTCAGCGTGGGCGAAGTGAACATCGCGACCCAGCTCATTGCCGCCATCGAACAGCGGCTGCCCAACATGAAGGTCGTCGTCTCCACGACGACCTCGACGGGCCTGGGCGAGCTGCAAAAGAAACTGCCTTCGCATATCGAGAAGGTTTATTACCCGATCGACCGGCCCTATTACGTCAACCGCGCAATCATGGCGATTCATCCGGAGGCCATTGTGCTCATCGAGGCGGAGATTTGGCCGAACTTTCTTTGGCGCGCGGAGGAGATTGGAATCCCGGCCTTCCTGGTCAACGCGCGGCTTTCGGAGAAATCTTTCCGCGGGTACAAACGTTGGGTGAGGTTGTTCCGGCCCATCTTCGCGTCGTTTGCCG
>CAZZAQ010000642.1:2895-3490 GCA_964652165.1 uncultured Bifidobacterium sp. | reverse complement strand
CCCGTTGGTCTCGGGCGAATCGGGCCGCTGGATCTTCAAGGAGTCACTCGAATTGTCGAGTTTGCCCGAATAAGGGCCGTACGTTGGCACGCTGCCGAACACGCCGTACTTGGCGCGAAACGCCGAAAGCAGCGCGGCGTTCGCGGGGTCGAAACTGACGAGCAAGAGTGACTGGTGGGCGCCCAGCGTGAGGTTGGTCGGGAAATTGAATTCGGCGCCGCCGCGCAACCGCCAGGTGTTCGTGCGGATGGCCGGATCGAACAGTGGCACAGGCAAATCCGTGATGTTGCGCAGTTCGATGTATTCATCGGCCTGGTTGTCGAGGCCCCCGGGCAGGTCGGTGGGGTGATACATGAACTGCCGGATGACAACCGGGCCGACGACCGGCCCGGAGTTGGCCGCGTTGGGCGTCGGCGCGCTCTGGAGGGCGAAGCGTTCGTCGCCGGTGCTGATGACGTGCCGGCCGAACGTCACGCCCGTGGGCGCGGCGTCGAAGCTGAAGCCGTGGCTGTAGCCCGTGACGTTGGTCGTCGCGGCATCGCCCGAGAGCAGATAAACCGTCTCGCCTTGCGAACTGAGGGAGAAGCTGTTGTAG
>CAZZAQ010000642.1:0-2832 GCA_964652165.1 uncultured Bifidobacterium sp. | reverse complement strand
CGGAATCGTTGTGCCATTGGGGATGCGGTATTTCATCGGCACGGCGCGGTCGTCTGTGAGGAACCAGCCGCTCAGGTCGGCTTCGGCCCCGGTTGGGTTGTACAACTCGATGTAATCCACCGCCGGCAGGTCGGAGTGCGTGAGCGCTTCGTTCACTACTACGCCAGGGATGGCCGGCGGCGGGTCATCCGAGCCGGGCGAGCCGCCGGGATTGGCGCTCGCCCGCCAGTTCATCGGGTTGTCGGGATTGGGGTTGGCATTGGGGTTGCGCGGCACCAGCGAGAAGCCCAAGCCATCCGGCGCAATCGGCCAGCGTCCGCCGTCTTTATACTCCACCGAAAGCACCTTCGTGCCGAGGGCGGACTTCAAGGCGACATTCTCGCCGGCATTGTCGAGGTGGCCGGTGTAGAGGCCGTGGACGGTCAGGCCGGGATAACGGTTGGTGAGCGCATCGCGGTCCCGGCCCAGAACGTAAAACGCCCCTGGCAAGAGGCGCGTTCCATAGGGGAATGTGAACTGAAACCCTTCGCTGAATTCTATGTCGGACAGGTCGAGGATGCTCGAGCCGGCGTTCTTCAATTCGAGGAATTCCAGGGAATCGCCCTGCGGGGGATGAAACATGATCTCCGTGATCAGCAGCCCGCTGAAGTCCTGCGCCGGATAGAGCGTCGCCTCGGTGATCGGGCTCCACGTCGTGCCGCTGCGCGAGCGGGCGCGGACGGTGGCCGGGAAGTTGATGACCAGCGGCGTGCCCGGCGTGTACGCGAGCGCGTTGGAGGCAATGTTGCCACCGCGCAGGCGCGGATCCGCGCCGTCCAGCGTGTAATAAACGACGGAGCCGGCCGCGTTGTTGGTGATGAACAGAGTGAAGCCGTTGGAGACGGCGCCGCCCCGGGTGTTGAAGCTTGGCGCGCTGACGTTCGGGAACAGGCCGTCGTTGCGGAGCTGGGTGATGAGAACGGCCGTCCGGCCGTTGATGAAACCCATCGCCGTGTTCATCGCGCTGACCCAACTGCTCCGGGTGAAGGGCGAGGCAGCCATCGCGTCTCCCCAACGGGCCGACTCGCCGACGATGGCGCGCTGGATTTCGTTGCTGCGGGCCAGGAACATCGCGCGCATCCCCTCGACGGACAGCGGGCCGCCGTTGAAGCAGTGTTTCTGAATTCGGTCGGCGGCGAGCAGGCGGAACTCGGCGTTGGCCTGGAGGCGGGTCCAGATGTACTGGGGGTTGCTCGTGGTCAGCGCGGTGGCGGCGCCCTGGATCGTCGGATCGCCGGCGGCGTAAGGGCCGGTGCGATCCTCGTTCACGTTGAGCAGCGTGTGCTCGGCGTCGTGCGAGACGAATCTGAAGCCGCCGTTCTTTCCCGTTCGGTTGCGGAAGCCGTACCAGTTGTTGGGGTTGGTATTTCCGATGAAGTTCGAGATCGGTGCGTCGAGGTTGCCGCCGTAGAGTATCACGAGCATGTAGTCGATCAGGTTGGGCACATCGACGAGGTTTTCGTAATTGGTGTTGATCGTCCCGTCAACGTTCAGCCCCTGGACTTTGAAGTACTCGACGTCGTTGGCGAAGCCATTGGTCGCCGCCCGCCACAGGCGCGTCCAGGCGTCCATGTTGCCGTCGGTGGCGTTGATCGTGTACGGGCCGGCCTCGACCTTGATCGTATCGTAATCCTCCTCGCGCCCCCCGACATAGCTCTCGGCGAAGGCCGCCTCCGGGCGCTCTTCGCTGTTGTAAAGGCCCCAATACTGGCCGTTGATGTAGAGGTGATAGAAATCGCCGCGCGTGCCCAGGCCGTTCATGGCAAGTTGCGCGTCGCGGCTCATCGGGTCGCGCAGGCAGATCATCCGGCTGTCGCCCCCGAAGCTCCACGAGTAGTTCTGCATCGTGCGCATATCGAACTTGTCGAAGCTCTTCGCGCCGGTCGACCCGAAGAATGGGAAATTCAGCTTCGATGCGCCGTATTCCTGCCGGAAGAAGAAGCGGAAGGCGTGCTTGGGATTGCCGGTGCTTCGGCTGAAGCCGCCCCGCAGCCGGATGCCGCAGTTGATCTGGAAGCCTTCTTCGCCCTCGGGGTTGAGCAATTCAATCGAGCACGGGCGCTCCCACGCCACGCCATCCTGGCCGGGATTCGCGTAGATGCCCGTCGCGGCACTGAACATGTCGTCGAGGTTCATGACGATGGAAAAGGTCGGAATCGCCTTGAGGTCGTCTTTGATCGTGTTGCGATAGAGCGCGTTGGTCACAACCTCGGGGTCCATTCCGTAGTTGACCGTGTTGCCGCCCCAGGTCGCGGGCCAGCCGGGCGGCGCCGCGCCGGTGGGCGACTGGTTAATCACGTCGCTGAGGAACAGATACGTATGGCAGTCGATGTCCGAAGGGAGGAGGTTGGCCTTGTAGGCGAAGGCGCGCAGCACCGCGGTGTTGTTGACGGCCAGCGGCGCCGAGTAAGTCGAGCCGACCGTGGTCGTCGGCGCCTTGCCGTCGAGCGTGTAGCGAAGGGTCACGCCGGGCGTCGCGCACGTCAGCGAAAGCGAAAACCCGTTCGTGAAAAAGCCGCGGTCGATGCTGAATTTCACGTCCGCGACGATGCCGGTGATGGTGCTGGGCGGGTTGTTCGACGAGGGTGTCGGCAGCGCGAAGTAGCGCAATTGGCCGGCCGGATCGTAGCCGTAGGAGTAATCCCGGCGCTGGTTGGGATAAGGGTTGAAGGAAGAGATGAGCTTGCGCGGCACGTCCGCGTTGTAAAGCCCGAGGAACTCGCCATCGGGGTCGAGCTTGAAATTCGTGTGTAGCTTGCTGCCCGGCGCGACCGGCTTGCGGTCCTTCTCCGA
>CAZZAQ010000641.1:0-3494 GCA_964652165.1 uncultured Bifidobacterium sp. | reverse complement strand
CTTGCACCACGGCGGGCAGCGTCAAGAGCAGCAACAGCAGCAGCGGCCGCAGCCTCGTGGCGCAGGCGGTCCTGACAGGCAATTGCTTTTCTGACACGGCGCGGAGGAGAGAGAATTGATTCCGGGTCCCGCTCATAGGTCGGGCTCATGTTTCCCATGAGTAGCGATCAGTGTGGAGCCCCGCGGCCCGGTGTCAACGCCGAACTGGAAGCCCGAGCCTGAGGGGCGCATCCTGGAGGTACCACCACGGTCGCCGACGCCCCGGGAACGTAGGGCAGGCGTCCCGCCTGCCCTGCCGCGCCGAAAGGCGCGGCTTTCGCACCACCGAGGCCTCGCTTCGCTCGGCCGGGCAGGCGAGACGCCTGCCCTACGTTGGTGGATTGGCGATTTGCAATTTGCAATTCCCTCCCGCCAATCCTTCAATCCCTCTCATGCCGAACGTTCCAGCGCCGCTGGATTTGAAGAAGCTCAAAGTCCTTCCGCTTGCCTCGCGCAAAAGCCTGGCGGCCATCGAGGAAATCCTCGTCAACCCCGAGGCGGCGCCGCCCGCGCTGGCAAACGACTTCCTCCGCGAACGCGTCGAACTCTGCGCCCGGCAGATTCAGGCGGCCCGCGCCCGCGGTGCCAGCGTGATGTTCCTTTATGGCGCGCATCTCGTGAAGAACGGCGCCCAGGCCATCGTGGACCGGCTTTTGGCCGGCGATTGGATCACGCACCTGGCGACCAACGGCGCCGGATCGATTCACGACTGGGAGTTTGCCTTCCAGCACACGTCCACCGAGAGCGTCGAGCAGAACGTCGCGACGGGCACGTTCGGCGCGTGGGACGAAACGGGGCGCAGCATCCACCTGGCGTTGCTGGCCGGCGGGCTGCGGAGCGAAGGCTACGGCGCGGCGCTCGGGCGGTTCATCACGGAGGACGGCGTGACCCTGCCCGCGACCGCGGAGCTGGAAAAGCTCCTGCGCGAGGCGCCGGCCCATCCGCTGGCGCCCGCGCGCGCTGACTTGCTGCTGGCGATGCGCGAGCACGGGCTGCCCGCAGGCCACATCGCGGTGAAGCATCCGTGGAAGCACACGTCCATCTTCGCAAACGCGTTTCGGCGCGGCATTCCGCTTTCGGTGCATCCGGGCATCGGCTACGACATCGTCTCGAATCATCCTATGTTCAACGGCGCGGCCATCGGGCGCGCGTCGGGCGTCGATTTCGGCCTGTTCGGCACGGCGGTCGAGGGGCTGGACGGTGGCGTGGTGTTGAGCGTCGGCTCGGCCATCATGGCGCCGCAAGTGTTCGAGAAGAGCCTGAGCTGCGTCAACAACCTGCGGCTCCAGGCGGCACGAAAGATCGTCGCCGGCCACAACATTTACGTGGTCGATCTCCAGGACGGCGGGAACTGGGATTGGTCGAAGGGCGAGCCGCCGAAGGACAACCCGGCTTACTACCTGCGCTTCTGCAAGAGCTTCTCCCGCATGCACGGCACGATGCACTACTTGCAATGCGACAATGTGGCGTTCGTACACAATCTGCTGCGGCGGCTGGCCGGTGCGCAGGAGACGGCGGGAAGGGGCGGGGCCCCTGTTTAGCGTAGCTGCGACCGTGAGGTCGCGGGACAGGGGCGTTGAATGTCAGACTCGATGGTTGCCGTTAGAAAATTCAGCCCGCGACCTGACGGTCGCAGCTACGCCAAACACAAACGCGGCGGGTTCTTCAAACACGGCCGCGGTCCGACAAATCAGTCATGCGCGCCACTGCTGCTTGACGCATCACGCAACACGCATCACGCATCACGAGTTATCCAATGACCCACGACCGCTTCCAGTCAATCACCTCCCGCTACGCTTCGCTCCGCGTGGCCGTCGTCGGTGACTTTTGTCTCGACCGCTACCTGGAGATTGACCCGGCGAAGCAGGAAACTTCACTCGAGACGAACCTGCCGGTTCACAATGTTGTCCATGTCCGCTCGCAGCCGGGGGGCGCGGGCACGATTCTGAACAATCTCGTCGCCCTGGGCGTCGCGCAGGTCTGGCCGGTGGGCTTTTGCGGCGAGGACGGCGAGGGATTCGAGCTTCGCCGGGTGTTGTCCAAGCAGCGCGGAGTGAGCCTGGATTATTTCGTTCAGACCTCGGAACGGCGCACGTTCACGTATTGCAAGCCGCTGCTGATGCATCCGGACCGGCCGCCGGAGGAGTTGCGCCGGCTGGACAGCAAAAACTGGACGCCCACGCCGGCGCTCGTTCAGGGTAAACTGATTGATTGCGCCGCCCGTGCGGCGGCTGATGCGGATGTGATGATTGTGCTCGACCAGGTGGACATTCCCGAAACGGGTGTCGTCACGCGCCGGCTCCTTGAAGCGATCGGCTGCATCCAGAACGAACTGCCTGGACTTCTGATAATCGCCGACAGCCGTCGCGGGCTGCGCGGCTGGCCGCCAGTCTGTTTCAAGATGAACGTGGCCGAGTTGGGCGCGTTGGCTGGCTTGCCCGCGGACGCCAGCCTCGAGACGGTCCGCGCCACGGCGCTGGCGCTGGCCAGACAGCAGGGCCAGCCGGTCTTCGTCACGCTCTCCGAGCGCGGCATCCTCGCCGCGGCGCCGGATGGGACCTCCGCGCAGGCTCCGGCGCTGCCGGCGCGCGGGCCGATCGACATCGTCGGGGCGGGCGACGCGGTGACCGCGAACCTGGCCGCTGCGCTTGCTTCCGGGGCCATACGCCAGGAAGCGCTCGAACTGGCGATGGCTGCCGCGAGCGTTGTCATCCACCAAATCGGGACAACGGGGACGGCGAGTGTGGCGCAGCTCGCGAAGCTATTGTGCCCGGCGCCGTCAACCGCGGGCTTGTAGGTTCGCCCAAATCCTGGATAATCAGTCCATGAGTAAAGTCGAAGAACTACAGTCCGAGATCGGCAAACTCTCAGCGCGTGAAAGGGCGTCACTATGGAACGCCACGATTGTAGCGCCCTTTCAGAGCTGAAATTCTCTGGATGCACGATACCCAGGGCGAGTATGTGTTTAGCGCCTCCTGTAGTGATGCTTCCTTTGTCGGAAACTTTGTCGGAAACTTTGTCGACCGTGCGTGCGCCGACAAAGTTTGCGACAAAGTTTCCGACAAAGACGGGACGCGCAGATGGTGACGCTAAACACATACCAGGGCGTTGCCCTGGGCTATAACATGACGGCCTTTCAGGCCTCGCCCGCCGCATGACCTGAACCCCCACCCGATGAAAATCTCCCGCATCACCGCCTGGCAGGTGGACCTCCCGTTGCACGAAGGCGCCTACAAGTGGAGCGGCGGCAAGTCGGTCACGGTGTTCGACTCCACGGTGGTCGCCGTCCAGTCGGACGCGGGACAAACGGGCTGGGGCGAAGTGTGCCCGCTGGGGCCGGCGTACCTGGCGGCGTACGCGGGCGGCGTGCGCGCGGGGTTGCGCGAACTGGCGCCGCAGCTCCTCGGCGAAAATCCGCTCGAACTTGCCCGGCTCAACCGCCGCATGGACGCGGC
>CAZZAQ010000640.1:2280-3503 GCA_964652165.1 uncultured Bifidobacterium sp. | reverse complement strand
TCGTCCATCACGATGATGGCGCTGGAGCCGGACATCGTGCCGGCCTGCTGGAGCGAATCGAAGTCGTAGGGCAGGTCGAGCATCGGCACGTCCACCTTCGTCATCTGGCCGTCGGGACCTTTGCGGTTCAATTTGAAGACTTCGCCCGCTTTGAGGACTTTCGCGGAGGAGCCGCCGGGGATGATGGCTTTGAGCTTGCGCCCATCGCGCAAGCCCTGTCCGAAGTTCTCGTGATGGATGAGTTCGCCGAGGGTGACCTTGCCGATTTCGATCTCGTAGCAGCCGGGGCGCTGCACGTCGCCGCTCAAGCTGACGATGCGCGTGCCGGTGTTGTTCGGCGTGCCGAGCCGGGCGTATTCGGCGGCGCCCATCGCGACGATGTGCTTCACGGCCGCCAGCGTCTCGACGTTGTTCACGATGGTCGGGCACATATAAAGGCCGAGCACGGCCGGGAAATAGGGCGGCTTGATGCGCGGGTAAGGGCGCTTGCCTTCGAGCGACTCGATGAGGCCGGTCTCCTCGCCGCAGATGTAGGCGCCGGCGCCGCGGTGGACATGAATCTCCAGTTCGTAGCCGCTGCCGAGAATGTTTTTCCCGAGGAAACCACGGGCCCTGGCCTCGCTGATGGCGCGATTGAGTATGCGCGCGCCTTCGGGCATTTCGCCGCGAATGTAGATGTAGGCCAGATGCACGTCATTGGCCCAGCAGGAGAGGATCATCCCCTCGAGAAGCTGGTGCGGATCCTTGTGAATGATCTGGCGGTCCTTGAACGTGCCCGGCTCGGACTCGTCGGCGTTGCAGATGAGGTAAATGGGCTTGCCGCTCTTGCGGTCCACGAGCGACCACTTGATACCGCAGGAAAAGCCCGCGCCGCCGCGTCCGCGCAGGCCGGAAGCTTTCACCTCTTCACGCACCTGTTCCTGAGGCGAAAGCTTCCGGCCGTCGGACAGGTCCCTGGGCGGAAGCGCCAGCGCCTTCTTCAAGACCTCGTAGCCGCCGTGGCGCAGGTAACACTCCAAGCCGTTCGAGTAACCGGGCGTATCGGCGTGCTTGAGGATGAGACGGTGCTCTTGAGGCATTTTCGATTTTCGATTTACGATTTACGATTTCACGGAGCGCCCGGAGCGCCTGCCTGCTTGACTCGCCGGGGGAAAGGCATACGCTCCTCGACACGCGGCACTGCCCGATGGTGTAACGGTAGCACAGCAGACTCTGGATCTGTT
>CAZZAQ010000640.1:0-2270 GCA_964652165.1 uncultured Bifidobacterium sp. | reverse complement strand
GCAATTTCCACGATCCGGGCCGGGAAGTGTCGTTGAACTCGCGACGAAGCTTCTGAAAGCGTTTCCGCCCTGCCCAGCCCCACGCCCCGTGAAGTCGCAGGAAGTTGACGTTCATCTCCCACCGCTCGTCGGGCGTCGCCGCCAGACTTCGGGCGAACAGGATTTTTTCGTGCTCGTCGAGGCCGCGCGCGTTTTTGATCCGCTGATAAACCTTTGGCCAGTCTTTGAGGCTTGTTTTCATTTTGGGGCTTGTTTCGCATGACTCATTGCCCGCGCAACACCCGTTTCACTTCGGCGCTATTGGCATCCACTTCCACCAACAGGCCGCCTCCTCGCTGCGCCACAGCGTTCTTCGGCCCGTAATGGATTCGCCAGAGCCATCCGCCGTCGAAGTATTGTGTGATGGTGACGAGGCATTCGGCGACGTTGCAACCGGCCTGACGCGCCCGGCGGTTGGCGGTCGCCAGAACGTGCGCGACGGAAACCGCAAGGTCATCGGCCATGTCTTCGGTTGTCAGTGTCATAGTCGTTCTCAGTTCATTCTCGGCCTTCTTCATGACCGCCGGCCGGCCCTGGCGCTGAGTCCCGCCAAGCTGCGGCCAATGCCCGGACGACCGTTCCATCGTTGAGGAGTTCCGTGGGCCGTCGGGGCATTGTGACGCGTCACTTGCACTTCGCCAGGAT
Source organism: uncultured Bifidobacterium sp. (assembly GCA_964652165.1). Classification (GTDB taxonomy): domain Bacteria; phylum Verrucomicrobiota; class Verrucomicrobiia; order Limisphaerales; family JADJPG01; genus DASTLJ01. The sequence goes on along the minus strand of CAZZAQ010000640.1, from coordinate 1,586 downwards.
CTCATCGGCTTTCGCGTTCGAGACGCCTTCGTAAAAGTCCTCGTTGCACATCATCACGGGCGCGGTGCCGCAACTGGCGAGGCACTCGACGAATTCCACGGAGAACCGGCCGTCCTTCGAGGTCTGGAGGCCAGCCTTGTGCGAATCGAGGCCGAGCTGGGCGCAAAAATGCTCGTGCAACTGCCTGGACCCGCCCAACCCGCAGCTTAAGGTGCGGCAGACCTTCAGCACGTATTTGCCCACCGGCTCCTGCCGGAACATCGGATAGAACGTCACCAGTTCGTAAACGTTGATGGGCTGGAGGTCCAGCTTTTTGGCCGTCCACTCGATGGACTCCTTCGAGAGCCAGCCGAAGCGTTCCTGCAAAGCGTGCAGCACCATGAGCGACGCGCTCCGCTTCTGCGGATAGCGCGTGATCAGCTCGTCGATCCCGGCTTCGAGGGGCGCTGGCACGGCGAAGGTCATGAGTCGTGAATTCAAAATTCAAAATTCAAAATGAAAAAAGGAAGATGCGCGCCCATGCGCGCTGGTGTTTTGAATTTTGAATTTTGAATTTTGAATTGATTCATCGGTCGCACTCCCCCATCACGAAGTCAATCGAGCCGAGGATGCTCACCACGTCGCTAATCATGTGGCCCGGAAGCAGGCGCGGCAGGATGCTCAGGTTGCAAAACGACGGGGCGCGAATTTTCAGCCGGTGCGGCGTGCCTCCGCCCTTGCTATGGATGTAGAAACCCAGCTCCCCCTTCGGATTCTCGGCGCCGAAGTATATCTCGCCCGGCGGCGCGTTCACGCCTTGCGTCACAAGGATGAACTGGTGAATCAATTCCTCCATGCTGGTCATCACCTTGTCCTTGGGCGGCAACACCACTTTGCCATCGGTTATGTTGATCGGTTCCCCCGACGCGTTGTCCGAGCCGCCCGGGAGTTTGTCCAGGCATTGTCGGAGAATGCGAACGCTCTGGCGCATCTCCTCCATGCGAACCAGGTAACGATCATAACAATCGCCCGCCGAGCCGCGCGGAATGTCGAATTGCAACTGGTCGTAAACGAGGTACGGATGCGCCTTGCGCAAATCGTAATCGACGCCGCTGCCGCGCAAGTTCGGTCCCGTAAGACCGTAGTCGATGGCGTCCTCTTTGGAGATGACGCCCACGTCGCGCGTCCGGTCGACGAATATGCGGTTGCGCGTGAGCAGCTTTTCGCATTCGTCGAAATTGACCACGACTTCGTCGAGGAACTTGCGGCACTTGTCCACCCAGCCGGCCGGCAAATCGCGCGACAACCCGCCGATACGCGTATAGGTCGTGGTGAAACGCGCTCCCGTCAGCCACTCGATGAGGTTGTAGATCTTCTCCCGCTCCGTGAACGTGAAGAGGAACACCGTGACCGCTCCCACGTCCAGCGCGAAGGCCCCCAGCCCCAGCAAGTGCGCCGAGACGCGGGCCAATTCGCAGCAGATGACGCGAATGAACTGGCAACGCGGCGGCAGTTGCTGTTGGATGCCCATGAGCTTTTCGACCGCCAGCGTGTAGGCCACGTTGTTGGCCAGCGGCGCGAGGTAATCCAGCCGATCCGTGTAAGGG
>CAZZAQ010000639.1:0-3511 GCA_964652165.1 uncultured Bifidobacterium sp. | reverse complement strand
CCTTCAATGGGCCGTCGCATCAGGTAGGCCATCATGGGAAAGGTGCTGGCGAGGGCTCCGGCACTGAACAAGAGGGTCACCCCGTAGCCTGACAGCGGAGCGGGCGCGGAAAGCGCCTTCCCGACCAAGGGCCCGAAGGCGCTGAAGAGCAGGCCTGCCCCGATGCAAAGCCAGAGTCCCTTTACCGAAATCCTCTTCCGGCCGGCGGAATGGAAACGATAAGCCAGGGAGTTCAGAACGACGGCAACGAAGACACAGGCGACACCGGTGAACAGCCAATTCGCCTTACCCTGCGGCATGACGGCGTAGCTGGCCACTGCTCCCAGCACCAGGGCCAGGCCGACGCCGGTGGGAAACGCGGTCGCCAATCCAACCAGCGCGACTCCGCCAATCAGCAGGATGTTGCCGCAATTCCAGACGAACCCTGCCAGGAACGCATACAGCAACGTGATCCGATCCGCGCTTGCCAGGTTCTCAAGAAAGGTCGGACTGCCGAACAGGGTGCCTAGAGTCATGCCGATCAGCGCCGACGCGATCACCATGCCAAAGGCGTAGTCCCAGTAGAAAAGCTCGAACCGCCAGTTGCGGGTCGCCTTGTAGGTGTTCGGCCAGATGCCCCAGAAGAACATGCTGAGGATCATCATGGTCAGCGCCATTGCGAACGTCTGCGGCAGGAACAGAAATTCACCTCATCTCTTTCGCAATGAAGCTGCACCCAGGGAGGCCTACAGGGCCGGCCAGAGCTGCTCCCATACTTTGAATTCGTTGTGGTAGCCCGATTGCTCCGCCCGCACGAACTTTCTGCCCGACGCGACCTCAATCGTCTCTTCGAAGATCCTGCGCCCGACTTCCTGGACAGTCTCCTCACGGTCCAAGACAGTCCCTGCATTGATGTCGATGTCTTCGTTGTTCTTTCCCACAAGGCTGTTCGAGCAGATTTTCACCACCGGCCCCAGGGCGCATCCGATACCGGTGCCACGACCGGTGGTAAACAAGGCCACCTGCGCGCCGCTCAAGAACAAGGCAGGGGTAGAGATCTGGTCGTAACCGGGCGTGTAGAGAACGTAGAGCCCTTTGCGCTCTCCCAGCCATTCGCCGTAACCCAGCAGGTCTTCAACCGTGGAGGTACCGCCCTTGGCTTTCACTCCGGTGGATTTCAAGTAGATGTTGTACAGGCCACCTTTGATGTTGCCGGGCGTTGGGTTGTCGCGGAAGTCCTGTCCGAACATGGCGACGTAGCGCTCATATCTGGTCAGCGATTCCATGAGCTTTTGTCCCACTTCTCGCGTGCGGGCGCGGCGCGCCAGATCCACCATGGCGGCACCCTGCAGTTCCGGGATCTCGGGCAAGAGCACCGCTGCTCCTGCCTTCACGAACATGTCGGCGGCGACGCCGACGGCCGGGTTTGCCGTCAAACCCGACCACCGATCCGACCCGCCGCACTTCGTGCCCACAATCAGTCTTGAGATGGGCACGTCCTGGCGTTGAAACTTGTTTGCATAATCCAGCAGCTTTTCGACGACCGGCAACCCTTTTTCGATCGTCCGGCGGCTGCCGCCGAACTGCTGCACTGTCATGTTGACAATGCGCTGGTTGTAGGTGGGGATCTCCTTCAGGAAGATCGGAACCGAGCACTCGACGCATGTCTTACCACAGCCCAAGTCGATGTAGATGGCAGCGCCCAGGTTCGGATGTCTCAGCGTGTTGGTCAGGAGTCCATTCAGAATGTCAACCCCGCCTCCGTCCGGCATGCCACACCCTGATTCGTGCGATACAGCCACCACACCGTCTACGTTGGGATACTTCTCCCGGGTGTAGATATCGCGCATGGCCCGCGCGGCAATCTCCCGCGCTTCTGCTGAAGAGCACATGCCCGAAGTCACGATGCCCACAAAGTTGCGAGTGCCAACACTTCCGTCCTGGCGAAGGAAACCACCGAACGTCCTGTGCGCAAGGACCGGATCGATTTCCGCGGGGCTGGTATTCTCCCCGTAGACGACCTCCAGTTCGGGAAGATCGCGATCCAGATTGGTCTCGTCCACCGGATCGCCGGCGGAAACCGGGCAGGACGCGAGTCCGAATGGGTCTCCCAGTGAGATGAAGGGCTGCCCCGTGCGTAAGGACTGGATTGCCAAACTCTGTCCACGCTGCGCGCGCCTGGTGAGGGTAATAAGGACGCTTCCGTGCCGGAGCTGAGTACCGGCGGCGAGCGCTTCTGCAGTTACCACCGCAACGTTGTCCGTCTCCGGGCAAGCGATAATTGCTACCTGGTCGAGATTCAGGGTTTCCATACGGCGTGCTCCCCTCGGGCCCCGCGGCCTGCCAGCAAGGTTGACCCGTTTCTGCTATTGCGTGTACTTCATGTAAACCGTGCGCGTTTCCGTGTAGAAGTCGAGCGCCAGCGGCCCTTGCTCCCGCATGCCGAAGCTGGATTCTTTGGTTCCGCCGAACGGCAGTTGATACTCCACACCGGCCGTGGGCAGGTTTACGGTGATCAGCCCGGCTTCGATCCCGTTGATGAACTGATGAACGCTGGTGAGATCGCGGGAGACAATGGAGGCAGAGAGGCCGAAACGCGCACAATTCGCCAGTCGCATTGCGTCGGCGAAGTCGTTGGCACGCAGGACTGCCAGGACCGGCCCGAAGACTTCCTCCTGTGCGATTCGCATCTCAGGGGTGACTTCCGTGAAGATCGTAGGTTCAACGAAATATCCGCAGTCGTATGCGCCGCCGGTAAGGCGATTGCCGCCGCAGACCAGCTTCGCGCCCTCTTGCCGGGCGATTTCGATGTACTTCAAGTCGGTCTCAAGCTGGGCCAGATCCACGGCCGGGCCGATGTGGACGCCCTCCACCAGCCCGTTCCCCACTTTCAGGCTCCGGGTCTTGGCCACGAGCTTTTCAAGCAATGGTTCGTAAATCGCATCTTCAACAATGGCACGGCTGCAAGCGGTGCACTTCTGACCCGTCGAATAGAAGGCGCCGTTCACCAGGACGTCGGCTGCATAGTCCAGATCGGCATCTTTCAGCACGATGGTCGGATTCTTGCCCCCCATCTCCAGTTGAACCCGCAGCCTCCTGCTGGTTGCGAGCTTGTAAATCTGGTCGCCTACGCCGCAGGAACCGGTGAAGGAGATGGCTTTCACCGAAGGGTGCTCCACAAGTGGAGTACCGACGTCGCGGCCTCCCCCGGTGACGTAGTTCACCGCCCCGGGCGGGATACCCGCTTCGTGAAGGGCCTCCACCAGGCGATACGAGCTCAGCGGCGCAAGCGACGCAGGTTTGATGACGACCGTGTTCCCAGCCACGAGTGCGGGCGCCATTTTCCAGGCGGGAATGGCGGAAGGAAAATTCCAGGGAGTGATCAGCGCGACTACACCCAACGGCTTGCGCAACGTGTAGGCGAAAACGCCTTCGCGTTCCGAAGGTATCTGGTAGGAGAACTGCCGGGCACCCTCCCCTCCGAAGTATCGGAAGATGTTGATGACCCTCTTTACCTCGGCCTTAGCCTCGG
>CAZZAQ010000638.1:0-3518 GCA_964652165.1 uncultured Bifidobacterium sp. | reverse complement strand
TGGGTTTCGACCGCAGGGTCGTCCTTCAGCGCGTGGTGAACGATGCGACGTTCGTAGGCATTCATCGGCTCAAGTTCGACGACATCCCCCCACCGGCGCACTTTTTCCGCGGCTTCCTGGGCCTTTTTGACGAGCGCCTCGCGCGCCTGGGCACGGTAACCTCCCACGTCCACGGTGACTTTCGGCGCGGCCGTCTCCTGCTGGAACAGCAGCCGGTTGAGGATGTATTGCAAGTCGGCCAGCGTCTGGCCCTGTCGCCCGATCAACCGCCCGGAATCTTCGGTGTGGATATCCAGCAGCAGCCCGTCATCGAAAGGGTGTTCCTCGACCCGGGCGTCGAAGCCCAGATGGCGGAGAAGTTGTTCCAGGGTGGCTTTGGGCGAGGTGGACATAGGCGGGTGGGTTTGGAAAAGGGGCGTTCACTTTCTCCTTCGCAGGGTCGGCGCGGTCGTCGCCGGCCTGGCGGGGCTGGAGGACCGGCCTGCGTCCTTGGGCGGCTCGGCTTTTGCCTTCGTCAATTTCGTCTGCACAATCGTGAGCAGATTTTGCACGGTCCAGTAAAGAGTCAAGCCCGCCGAATAATTGTAAAGGATGACCAGGAAAAACAGCGGCATGTAACGCATCATCTTTTGCGCGGTGGGATCCATGCCCGGGGCGGGCGGCGCCATGCGGGCCTGAAACAGCATGGTGACTCCCATGATCAGGGAAAGCGGGTTGATGGGGAAATTGTGCAGCCAGGTGAACGGCCAGAACGGAAGAGAATCGAACCACGGGAGCACCGCGATGGTGTCGGGCTTCGACAAGTCGGTCGCCCACAGGAAGGCCGCGCCGCGCAGTTCGATGGCGCTGCGGACCATCGTGAAAAAGCCAATGAAGACCGGAACCTGCACCAGCATCGGCAGGCAGCCGCTCATGGGGTTGACCTTGTGTTCGCGGTAGAACTCCCACATCTTTTTTTGAAGCTTCTGCGGATCGTCCTTGTATTTCTCCTGCATCGCCTTCATTTGGGGGCCTAGCGCCTGCATCCGCTTCATCGAACGGGTGCTGGCTTGGGTCAGCGGCCAGAACAGGAGCTTGAGCAGGACCGTGATCGCGACGATGGCCAGCGCGTAGCTCACACCCAGCGAGTGCAGCCCGCTCATCGAGAGGAGCAGGACGCGCGAGAAAACCTCGAACAGGCTCCAGACCCCCGGATAAAGCATGTAAGAGTCGAGGTCCCCTCCGAATTTCGGGGCGATCCGTTCGACGACGCGCATCTCCTTCGGCCCCGCATACAAAATAAATCCCCGCTCCAGGGACGCCCCGGCCGCCAGATTCGTCGCCGGCTGCGTCAGGCTGACCCGGAGCCCCGTTTGGTTGGTGAGCGTCAGCCGGTTGGCCGCCAATTCCTCCTGGGCCGGTTGCGGAAGGTCGAATCGGGTTCCGAACACTTCGCCGCTTTGTTCCTCCGCCTTGAGCGCCATGAAGAAGAACTGGTTGTAGAGCGCGACCCAGGTCGCCGTCGCGTTCGTGGCACGATATTCGGAATGAGGCGTTCCGGGCAAACAGCCCAGGCTCCGGTTTTCGAACCAGAGCTTGTCCACTTTTGTCATGCTTTTGCCGTTGTGCCAGCCGAACCCCACGGCCGCACCCTTGTCCTGCGGGTTCTCCGGCGTGGCCGAGCCGGCGCTCCATTCCAGGGGCGGCAGCGCCAGCGCCTGCGTCGAGCGGTTCTCGATGCGCACCCGGAAGTGCAGGAGGAAATCGGGCGCCGGCTCGAAGTCCTTTACGAGGTAAACCTGGTTCGCGAGCAGTTTCTCGGCGCGAACGACCTCCGCGGTGCGCGGTGGACTGGCGGGCGCGTTGGTCGGCGGCGGAATCATCCGCGTGGCCCGGCTCAGTTTGTAGGCGCCATCGCCCTGGATGGCCTCGGCATTGAGCAGCGCCAGGACGGGCTGGGGCGAATGACGGTTCAACGACGCCGGCCGCTGCGAGGCCGGCTTGCCCGCGAAGGACGCAACGGACTCCGGATACCGCGTGGGGTCGAACTCGACCAGCTTGAGCCCGCCGCCGTGCGAAGTGAAGTGGAACCGCGCCAGGCCGTTCGTGACCGTGAGTGTCTCCTCGGGCGCGCCCGGCGGCGGCATCACCGAGACGAGTTGGTTCGTGGCAGCCAGCGCCGGGGCGGCCACGTTGGTCAAGGGCGGCGCCAGATTTGTCGCGCTGGCTACGGCGTTTGTCCGGCTGGGCCGCTGTGGCGGCGGGACGACCTTGGGCGTGAGCAACACCCAGAGCGCGAAGAGCCCCGCGCACGCAATGAGGACGGCCGTGGACCTACGATCCATGTTGTGCGGGATTCAAGGGCAATTGGCTTTCCGGGCTTCTCTTCAGCGTAGCTGCGACCGTGAGGTCGCAGGACGGGGACGCTGGAGGTTGGGAGACCGAATTGAATTCGTTCCCGCTTGAGAATTCGTCCCGCGACCTCACGGTCGCAGCTACGCCGGACGGGTGCCGTTTCGGATTGGGCGGCGGCGCCGGATCGAATCCGCTGCCTCCCCAGGGCTGGCAGCGGCACAGCCGGCCCAACGCCAGGCCGCATCCTTTGATGGCGCCGTGGGTCCTCACTGCATCGATGGCGTATTGCGAACAGGTCGGGGTGAACCGGCAGCCGAATCCGAGCGAGCCGAACAGCGCCGTCAGCGCCGGGGAAATCGTGGCGCGGTACGCCCGGGCCAGAAAAACCAGAACATGTTGGGCGGCATTCATGGCGGGTCGATCAGCGCGGGCCGTCCGGCGCGCGAAAAATTCCTGCGCGCTGAAGCGCCGACAGGAAGTCCCGCTCCACCTCGGCAAACTTCCGTCCCGCAATCGAGTGCCGGGCGACGAGCACAATGTCCGCCGGCGCCCGAAGGAAATGCTGCCCGAGCCGAAAGGCCTCGCGCAGGAGCCGCCGGGCGCGGCTGCGCGCCGGGGCGTGGCCCAACTTGCGCATCGTGATCACACCCACACGCGACACCGATCCCGGCGGCAGCACGATCCAGTTCATGATGAGGCAACCCTGCACCAGCCGCCGGCCTTCCGCGCGGGCGCGCGCGAAATCCCGGCCCTGCTTGATGCGTCTCGCGCGGGGCAGGCCCAAGAAACCCTTCGGCGCGGTGGACATGGCGGCGCCGGTTCAGACAGGCGTCAGGCGCTTGCGCCCGGCCCGACGACGGTTCCGCAGGGTGGCCCGCCCGCCGCGGGTCGATTTGCGAGCCAGAAAACCGTGCTGCCGTTTGCGGCGAATCTTTGAAGGTTGATATTGTCGTTTCATGGTCAGCCGATTCGTTCGGCGGCGGCACGTCGCGGGCGGCCAGGCCGCGCGCGCGGCGCCACCCTGGAAGTCTCCGGACTTGCGAGAGCGGTGAGAGTATCAATGAAGGCCCGAGTGTCAAGCGCCTCGCCCGGATTGTCGCCCGGATCTGTCGCCCGGCCGGCGCATCCCGACACTGCCCCAACACGCGGCCGGCGGCTCCCTCTCCTCCCTCCGAGGGAGTAGA
>CAZZAQ010000637.1:0-3537 GCA_964652165.1 uncultured Bifidobacterium sp. | reverse complement strand
CTTCCGGGCTGCGCCTCCTGGGTGAATGCGAATGCCGGCGGCGCGGGACACTACCGTTCCGCCTACGACGCGGAAGCCTTGCGGCGCATGGCCGCCGATCTCGGCCGCCTTACTGCTGGCGAACGCCTGCGCCTGCTGAACGACGAGTGGGGACAGCTCCGCACCGCCCGCCACGGCATCGGCGAATACCTGGCGCTGGCCGAAGGCCTGCGCGGCGAGCGCACCCGCGCCCTGGTGCAGGAGCTCACCATCCGGTTGGCGTTCATTGGCGACAACGTTATCGAAGACCAAGGCCGCGCGCAGTACCGCGCCTGGGTGCGCAATCTTTTTCGGCCCGCGGCGCAGGAACTGGGCTGGGCGCCGGCTCCGGGCGAAGCGCCCGAACTGGGCAGCGTCCGCGCCTACGTGCTCGATACGCTGGGCTACACCGGCCGCGACCCGGAAGTGCTGGCGCAGGCCCGCGCCCTTGTGGAGCGATCGTTCGAGGATCCCAAGGCCCTCGATCCCACGCTGGCTGCCACTGCGTTCACCATGGCCGCCCTGGAGGGAGACGCTGCCCTGTTTGAGAAGTTCCAGCAGCGCATGGAGGCTGCCACCACTCCCGAACAGCGCGCCCTCTACCGCAACGCGCTCGCCGAGTTTCGCAACCCCGCCCTTGTCAAGCGTGCTCTGGAATACGCCGTCTCCGGCAGGATGCGCAACCAGGACGCGCCCCTCTTCATCGCCAACATCCTCGACGAACCGGAGTCGCGCGACACGGCTTGGGAATTCGTGAAGGCCAACTGGACGGCCGTCAAGGCCACCTTTACGCCTTCCAGCGGCGCCGCGGTGGTGGACGCCGCCGGGTCTTTCTGCGACGCCCGTGGACGGGAGGAGGTCCGTGAGTTCTTCACCCGCAACCCGGTGCATGCTGCCGAAGCCGCGCTGGCAAGCACGCTGGAGCAGATCAACAACTGCGCCGCCCTGCGCCAGCGCCAGCGCGGCCAGCTGGCAACCTGGCTGGCCGGCCAGCCCGCGACCGGCGGACACTGAGAGAGGCAGACGCCTCGCTGGCGACCGTTACTGCGGCAGGTTCAAACGCCGCAGCAGGTTCTGGAAGCGCGGTTCGGAGCGCAGGTCGTCCCAATCCCAACCGACGCCGAGGTGAACCAGATTCACGAGATCGCGCCGGTCGTAGGCTTTCTCCAGCCACTGCAGGGCGCGCTCCTTCTCGGCTGCGTGGGCATACACTCGGGCGATGCGAATGGCAGGAACATGGGTTCGCTGGGCGCGGGCCGCCAGCGTGTCCCCGGCCCGCTTCATCGCGCCCCGGTAGCCCGCCTGGGCGTAGCCGCGGTCCAGGGCCTCGACCACTTCGCGGTCGCCCAGCACGGCGAAGAACTTCCTGGCTTCGGCCAGAGCGTCGGCGTCCATCCCTTTCTTGTAATAGGCGCCCCAAAGGCCCATGTGCGCCGAGGAAAAATCCGGCTGCGCTGCAAGGACCCTGCGGAACTGCGCGATGGCCTCGTCATAACGGCGCACGTACAACAGATGCCACCCGTAGAAGCACTGGTAAAAGTAATTCAACGGATCCAGATCCAAGGCGCGCTGGGCCTCCACCCTCCACTCGTTATTCCGTTGCATGGAAATCAGGAAATCCGAATACATGAAATGCGCGTTGGCTGAATTGGGGTCGAGCTCGAGGGCGCGCCGAAAATCCTTTTCGGCAAGAATAAAGTCGCCCTCGCCGATTCCCGCGAAGTTGGCCCGGGTGACATGGGCGTTCGCCAGCGTGTCGTCCAGCTCCAGGGCCCTTAGCACCGCCGCCTTCACTTTGGGCGCGGTCTCCCGGACCGGGAGGAATCCCGCGTCGCCGCGCGCTCCCCAGACGTCCGCCAGGCCTACGTGGGCCGGGGCATACTGCGGATCTTTTTGCAGGGCCATCTGGAAATACCGTTCCGCTGTATCCAATTCCTCTTTCGAGAGCTTCGACCAATGAAACCTTCCCTTGAGGCAGGCCTCGTAGGCCTCGGGGTTGACCGGCCTGGCACTCGCCAGCCGTGCCTGCTCCTGAGGAGTGAGCTGCAGCTGGATCTGCCGGGTTATCGCCGCCACGATATCGTTCTGCAGGGAGAGCACGTCGCGCAGCTCGCGCTCGTAGCGGTCGCCCCAGAGTTGTTCTTCCGTGGCCCCTCGAATGAGATGGGCGGTGATCCGCACCCGGTCGCCTGATCGCAGCACCGAGCCGGTGATCACGGCGTCCACTCTTAATTCGCGCGCAATCTCCGGCAGGGGCTTGTCGGTCTTGCGGTAACGCATTACCGACGAGCGGGCAATCACCCGCCGCAGCCCGCTGAGCTTGGCCAGGTCTGTGATCAAGGCCTCGTGCATCCCGTCGGCGAAATAGTCCTGCTCGGGGTTGCCGGAGAGGTTCTCCAGCGGCAGCACCGCCAGCGACTCGATGCGCGGTGCGGACGCGGCGTCGCTCAGCGGCCGGGTGCGCAGCCGGCCCAGGTAGAGCGCCGCGAGCAGGGCCACCAGCATCACGGCGGCCGCCGCCAGCGCTAGCCCGCGCCGCCGTGCCAGCCGGTAGCGCCACGGCACCCAGAGAGCGACCGCGCCCGTCTGCACCGCTTCCAGCGCGGCTCGCAGTTCGCCGCCCCGCTGGTATCGCCGCTCCGGCTCCTTCTCCAGGCAGCGTTCGATGACGGCCTTCAGCTCGACGGCGACTTTTCCCGGCAGCGGCGCGGGCGGCTGGTTCATGATCGCCGAACTCAATTCGAACCCGGTCTGACCCTGGAACGGCCGCGCCCCGGTCGCCATCTCGTACAGCACGGCCCCCAGCGCCCACACGTCGCTGCGGGCGTCGGCGGGCTGGCCGCGCAACTGTTCCGGGGCCATGTAGGCCAGAGTCCCCACCACCGATCCCGGCTGCGTCAGGGAAATCTGCGACTGGGTGGCTCCATCGGCCGCCGCCTCTCCGCCCATTCGCTTGGCCAAGCCGAAGTCCAGCACTTTCGCGCGGCCCTCGGGCGTGATTACCACGTTGGCGCTCTTCAAATCGCGATGCACAATGCCGCGGTCATGCGCGTGCGCCAGCGCCTCCGCCAGCTGAAGTCCCAGGCGCAGCACCTCCGCCGCCGGCAGCGGTCCGCTGAGCAGCTTCACGCTCAAGGGATGGCCCTCCACCAATTCCATGGCGATGTAAGCCTGGCCGTCCGCCTCGCCGACCTCGTGGACGGTGCAGATGTGGGGATGGTTGAGTCGGGAGGCGGTGCGGGCCTCGCGCAGCAGACGCGCGCGCGCGGTTTCATCTTGGAAGCTGTCGGCGGGCAGGACCTTCAGAGCAACGTCGCGGTCCAGGCGCTCGTCGTGGGCACGGTAGACCACGCCCATGCCCCCAGCGCCGATCTGCTCCAGAATGTGGTAATGGCCGAGCTTTTGGCCGATCACGCAGCGCCTCCGGCGCAATGTTAGGCAACAGTCGGAGGTCAGTCAACGCGGGCAGCCAGAACGAGGACCGACTGGAAGGAGCGAAAAGGCTTGGCTCAGCAAGGT
>CAZZAQ010000636.1:0-3547 GCA_964652165.1 uncultured Bifidobacterium sp. | reverse complement strand
ACGGCCCTCCTCTCCCCGACCCTCTCCTCCCTCGGAGGGAGGAGAGGGAGTCCGCCGGCTGCGAACGGGGCAGTATCAGGATGCGCCCCTCCGCCTGGGCGCACGACCCTTACTTGGAATGCCGATGATGTTCTGGAAAATCCTTCTCGTAGCGCTTCAGCAGCGCAGGCACGTTTGCGGGCGCGAGGTAAATCTTCCCCCGAATTTTCTTGCGCTCTCCGGGCGCGAGTCCCCCGAGTCGGAAGTCGGAGTGCAGGCAGCGCGCGACGCCTTGAAACAATTCCTGATAAGGCTCCCACGCCGTGGCGAAAATCATCTTCTCATCCGCGCTGAACGCGCCTATGAGCCCGTTGTCGGGCACCAGAGGGCTGAGCGGACGCGGGTTCACGTCGGTGCGCGGCACGTGCGCGGGACACCACGTCTGGCCGGGCACGTAACGCGCCTGCGTGGCCCAATCGCGTGTGGGCATCCGAGCCAGTTTTCCATCGAGGAAAATGAAGCTGCGCGAAAGATAATCCGTCGCGTTGCCGGCGGTCTTTTCGTCGAAGCCCATAAACGCGCCCAGGCGCACGCAAGGTTGTGCCCAGTGAGCTTCGCTGCGCATCGTCCCGGGATTGTATGCCTTGAGCAGAAACTCCACCTCGTCATCGCGCGCGGTGATGGTGTGGTCCACCGTCACTCCGTCGGCCAGCGTATCTTTCAGCCGGAGCACCTTGGCGTCCGCACTCAGTGAGAGGAATTCGTTCTTATGCGGGATGACCGTGTGCTTCACCCAATCGGCGTCCGTCGAGCCGGCGCGGCAATAGGCTTCGAGGTAATTGATGCGAATTTCGCCCGGCAGGTGAGGGCCGCGAATGATGAGCCAATGGTTTGTGCGCGCGAGTGTGAGCGTCGGGGCCAGTTTTTCGATGTTGGGCTTCTCAGCAGCGGGGGTGGCCAGCGCGGCCAACAAAACCGTCAGCAGGACGGTGAGGTACAGGAGCCATGCTGATTTCATCGGACGGCAGATTTCGCGAACGTCGCGATAGAAGGGCCAAAGGCCCGCTGCTATCCCAGCCTGGGCCAGCGGCCCAGGATTCGGGTCAGGTTCAAGGAATGGACGGCGCTCCTTGGTGCTGAAGATGACGTGGATAATGGCGAGGCTTAGGGATTGTGGCATGAGATGGGACGGGCTTTCAGCCCTTTGTGGGGTTACGTGCTGTGACCTGGGGCGTTGCCCCAGGCTGGGATGGCGATGCGCCCTTGGCGCGGTAATTCAGGGCCATTGATCCAGCCAATGCCAGTCTGGGCCATCGACCTATGGCAAACGTCAAAGTATGTTTCGAGGGCCAGAGGCCCGCCGCCATCCCAGCCTGGGCCAGCGGCCCAGGATTCGTGGCAAACACGACCCAAGGGCCAACGGCCCGATCTATACCGGCGCGGGTCGCAGGCCCTCGACCGTTCCATCGTTCAGTCCTACTCATAGGGCTTCGGGATAGGACAGGCCTTCAGCCCTTTTCGGGGTTGTGGTCCGTTACCTGGGGCGTTGCCCCAGGCTGGGATGGCGATACGCCTTTGGCGCGGTAATTCAGGGCCATCGGTCCATCCTCTACCAGACTGGGCCATGGGACCAAGGCGAAGTTGAGCGATTCCGCGGCCGGACCCCACTCAGCGACGAGAATCAAAAGTAACAGTCGTGTCATGTGCATGTCTACTTCCGCAGCGTCAGGTTTACCTGGCGAACATCCATGACGCGCTGGCCAGGGATCTTCAGCGCGCGGAGCGTCAGCAGACCGCGGCCTCTTTCGAGCCGCATGGCGCCGAGGTTTAGCGGGCGGAATTCCTTCATCTGCGATTCTCCGTGCGGACGCGGGATTGTGTCCTGATTCGTGTAAAGCGGCGGGTCCCAGCCAGGAGTGACTTTGCCGGCGAGCTTCGCGCCATTGAACTCCAGTTCGATGGTCGAGCCGGCGCCGGTGACCGGACAGGTGTAGAGAATCTCCACGTCGTAATCACCGGTTGTGTTCACTTCGATGTCCCACGTCATCCTGTCGTCCAGGTTTGTCCAGTTGACGAAATAAGAGCAATTTGGCGCGCCGGCGCTGCGCTTCACGCCACCGTGCGGGATGCCATCGCGCGCGGGCAAGGGTGACCGTGGGAACTGCGCGTAGCCGACCGGATAGGCCCGGTCGTCCTTCGACGTTGGGAGCACTTCCGCGCGCCACGCGATCACGGCGGCGGTCATCTGCACGGCGATCTCCGGCTTCTCCGCTGCGATGTCCTTCGTCTGGCCTGGATCGGCGACCATGTCGAAGAGCGCGCCGCGATTGTCGAGGCGGTATCGCTGCGACCGCGCGCTGACATTGCCATTCTGGTGCGAGAAGAGGAGCCGCTCCGGCCAGTCCACAGCCTTGCCGAGCAGCAACGGTGAAATGTCGCGCCCATCGAGCGGCTTGTCGCCCGCCCGTTTGACTCCCGTCATCGCAGCAAGCGTCGGCAGCAGGTCGATCGCTCCTGCGATCTCGCGCACGACGGTGCCGGGTCGGATACCGCCCGCCGGCCACCGGATGAAAAACACCGAACGCACGCCGCCTTCGTCCGTCGAGCCTTTGATCCCTTTCATGCCGCCATTCCAGCGCCACGCGTTCGGGCCATTGTCGGAGAAGTAAATCACGATAGTGTTCTCGCCGAGCTTGAGTTCCTCGAGCCGCTTGAGCACGCGGCCGACGTTGTCGTCGAGGTTCTCCATCATCGCGAGCGCGCAGCGCGTCTCGTCGAGTTGTTCCTTGCCGGCGTCGGTGGCGCGCATCGCGACCGGCTTGTCCTTGAAGCGTCGCCAATACTCCTCCGGCACAGCCCACGGCGAGTGCGGCGTGTTGAACGGCAGGTAGCACAGGAACGGCTTCCCGCGATTGCGCTCGATGAACTCGATGGCGCGCCCCGTGAAATCGTCGGCGATGAAGCCCTTGCCTCGCACGGGCCGGCCGTCGTGTTCGAGCGGCGGGTTGAAATACTCGCCCCAATGGCCCGAGGTGAAGCCGTAGTATTCGTCGAACCCCCGTGCGTTCGGATGATACGGCCACTGGCTGCCATTGTGCCATTTGCCGAACGCGCCTGTCGCATAGCCCGCCGCCTTGAACGTGTCCGCCAGTGTTTTCTCGTCCGTGTTGAGCCGTTCCTGTCCCGTCGAAACACCGCGCACGCCGCCGCGCGAATGATACCGTCCCGTGAGAAACTCCGCCCGGGTTGGCGCGCAGACCGAACAGACGTAGAAGCGGTCCAGCACGGCGCCGCCGCGCGCTATCGAATGGATGTTCGGCGTGCGCAGATTCGTGTTGCCCGTGAAACTGTAGTCGCCCCAGCCGGAATCGTCGGCGAGGAAGATGACGACGTTTGGCCGTTCCGCCCCGCGCACAATTGCCAGCGTCACCAGGAGCAGAAAGGCGAGGGCAAGGGACGTGCGCCGTTTCATGGTGATGGTGGACGATCCCGGTTCCGCGAAGTTTTGTCCATCGCAACCTGAATCCTATGCCAGGGTCGAGCCAGGGGAGCTGACACGACGCCCTTC
>CAZZAQ010000635.1:0-3550 GCA_964652165.1 uncultured Bifidobacterium sp. | reverse complement strand
GCAGGCGAGGTCGCCTGCCCCACTACGATCTGGTGCGTGTGCCGAGTTGCGCCCCCTTGAGGGCGGTTGAACACCAAATCCTTCCAATCCGTCCTGTTTCTGCTACAACGCAGCGTGCCTACAGCATGATTCCCTCATTTCGCCCCATCGCCCTGGCGCTCGGTGCCTTGCTCGCTTCCGCGGGCGGCGCCGCGGCGCAACTGACTCTTGCGCCGCAGACGCCCATCACAGGGGCCCGCATGCCCGCGCTCAGTCCCGACGGCAAACAAATGGCCTTCGTTTACCGCGGCGATCTCTGGCTGGCACCCTCGTCGGGCGGGCGCGCCACGCCGCTCACGCAGCATGTCGAGACCGACTCGCATCCCATGTTCTCTCCCGACGGCAAGTGGATCGCCTTCGCTTCCCGCCGCAACGGCAACAGCGACATTTTCGCGGTGCCTGTGGAAGGGGGGCTTGCCCGGCAGTTGACCTGGCATTCGGGACACGAACTCCCGGCCGGCTGGAGCCCCGACAGCCGTTTCATCCTGTTCACTGGCAAGCGCGACACGCCCAATCACGCCCTTTACGCCGTCGACACCGCCAACCTGCGCACCGAAATGCTGGCCGAAGACTTCGCCCCGCTTTCCGGCCCGAATGTCTCCGCCGATGGGCGCCATGTCGTTTACGGCCGATATGGCTTCCACTGGACGCGCCCGCGTTATCACGGCTCGGCGGCGCAACAGATCTGGATTTTGGATCGCGAGAGCGGTCTGCGCCGCCCGCTCACCACCAACGGCGCGCAACACCTCTGGAGCCGGTTCCTCCCCGACGGCCAGAGCGTCATCACCGTCACCGTCGGCGAACAAACCCCGTCGTCGAGCCCCGTGAACGAAAACATCGCGCCTTTTCTCGACAGCGCCGAGCGCACTCCCAACCTCTGGCAATTGGAACTCGAGGGCAACGCCCGGCGCCTGACCGCGTTCATCGGTGGCGGCGTGCGCTGCCCGAGCGTCGCGTCGAAGTCCGGCGACATCGCCTTTGAATACGGCGCCGATCTGTATCTCCTCAAATCCGGCCGCAAGCAGCCGGAGCGGCTTCAGTTCATCATTGGTCGCAGCGATCAGGCGCACGTCCACCCTGAGTTCCTCATTGCCGCCGACGAGAAACTCACGACGCGACGCCGTGAAAAGATCACCACGGGCGTCACCGAAGCCGAGCTTTCTCCGGACGGCAAGACCTTCGCATTCGGATTGCGCGGGGAAATCTGGACCATCGCCACCGAAAAACCCAAGGGGGTGGCGGGCCGCGGCTCCGAGTTCGCCCGGCGTCTGACGGATTGGGAGGGGGACGATTCGGACTTCTCGTGGTCCCCGGACGGCACGAAGCTCTACTTCACCAGCGATCGCGAATTCACCACGCGCCTGTACGAGATGGATATCAAATCCGGCAAGCCCCGGCTGCTCTGGAACCGCGACGAGAATATTTCCGGCGTGACCGTCGCCCCCGACGGCAAGAGCCTGGCCATCTGGGTGGCCGGCCGCGAGGGTGGCCTGTACGTGCTGCCCATCGAAGGAGGCGAGGCCCGCCGCGTCCTAAAAATCCCCGGCTCCCAATTTCGCGGGAATGGCGGCGGCGATTATGCCTGGTCTCCCGACATGAAATGGATCGCCTATTCCGCCCGCAGCGCAAGCCGGGCGTGGAACATTTACATCGTTCGCGCGGACGGCGGTGAGCCGCACAACGTGACCCGCCTCTACGCGCAGCATTCCGAGCCGGCGTGGTCGCCCGATGGCAAATACCTCTACTTCCAGAGTGACCGGGAAGGGCCCGGCCTCTACGTCCTGCCACTCAAACCCGAGCCGGTCCGCACCGCCGACACCGACCTCAAATTCGAAAAACCCGGCGCGAAGGTCGACGTCGAGATCGACTTTGACGACATCTCCCGGCGCATCCGGCGCCTCTCCTCACAATCCCCGCAGGCCGACATCACGGTCAACCCCGACGGCACGATCGTCTTTCTCTCGGAGGGCGACGTGTGGACCGTCAGCTATGACGGCAAGGACACCAAGCGCGTGACGAGCGGCGGCGGCAAGCAGGCCCTGCGCGTCGCCAAGGACGGCAAGAAGATTTCCTACATTCAGGGAGGCGACATGTACACCTCCGGCCTCGGCGGGTCCGCGGAAAAAATCGCGTTCACCGCCGAGTGGGAGCGCGACGTGCGGGCCGAGCGCAAGGCCGCCTTCACGCAGTTCTGGAACGCGTACAATCGCAGCTTCTACGACCCGAACTTTCACGGGCGCGATTGGGCGGCCATCCGCGGCAAATACGAGCCGCTCCTGGAGTCCGTCGAGACGCACGATGAATTCGCGACGCTCCTTCAAATGTTGGTCGGGGAACTCGAGGCCTCCCACTCCGAAGTCACTCCCGCCCCGGGTGGCGCGACCCCGCCCGTCACGCCGCACCTGGGCTTTTCATTCGACTACGCCTACGCCGGGCCGGGGGTGCGCGTGCGCGATGTGCCGCAGGGCGCGCCGGGCTGGTACCGGAAGACGGAAATCAAGCCGGGCGACTACATCCTGGCGATCAACGGCAAAGACGTGACCCTCGACGAAAAGCTTTACCAGCTCATCAACGACAAGCAGGACCGCGAGTTCGAGTTTCTCGTCAACACCAACGCCGACCGCAAAGGCGCCCGCACCGTGAAATACAAGGTGCTGACGATCGAGGAGTGGGACGATCTCAGTTACAAAAACCGCACCGACCGGCTCCGCAAGCGGGTCGAGGAGAAATCCGGCGGACGGGCCGGTTACGTGCACCTTCAAGCCATGCAGACCGGCAATCAGGTCAAGTTCGAGCGCGAGGCCTACGAATACATGGCGGGAAAGGAAGCGATGATCATCGACGTGCGGTTCAATCGCGGCGGCAACATCGCCGACACGCTCATCGATTGGATCGAGCGCAAGCCCCACGGCTGGGTGCGCCCGCGCGATGCCGCTCCCGAGGCCACGCCCTTCCACGCGTGGGAGAAGCACTGCATCGTGCTGATGAACGAACACAGCTATTCCAATGGCGAGATTTTTCCTGCCGC
This sequence comes from uncultured Bifidobacterium sp., assembly GCA_964652165.1. Lineage (GTDB taxonomy): Bacteria > Verrucomicrobiota > Verrucomicrobiia > Limisphaerales > JADJPG01 > DASTLJ01. Next base: position 483 of record CAZZAQ010000635.1, on the reverse strand, counting down.
GCTGCGTTCCCGCGGCCTGGCGCGGCTCGTGGGCATGCCCACGCCCGGCTACGTGATCTGGACCAGCGACCTGCGCCTGGTGGACGGCACGGGCGCCCGGATTCCGCAAAACGGTTCCTACCGCCTCGACGGAACGAACCTCGAAAACAACGGCGAACAGCCCGAATTCTTCGTCCCACTTTCACCCGAGGACTGGCTGGCTGGACGCGATCCTCAACTCGACAAAGCCATCGAACTGATCATCGGCCCGCGCGACGAGAAAAAGCCGGATGTGGTGGGGGAGTGAAGCGTGATGGGCGATGCGTAAAACGTAAAACGTAAAACGTGATGCGTGATGCGTGAAACGTAAATTGGCTGTAGCCGCCGACGTAAGGAGGCGGAACACGTGACGCACGATCCATCCGCCTCCTCACGTCGGCGGCTACGATCGGGCGCATCTTGACACTGCTATGGCTTGGACGGTAGGGACGGCGCGCTGCGCCG
>CAZZAQ010000634.1:0-3552 GCA_964652165.1 uncultured Bifidobacterium sp. | reverse complement strand
CGGGAGACCGCCGCCGGGCCGCCTCGAACGCGCGATAGCCTCCGTGAAACCGATAGGCCGCCAGCGTCCGCGCACCGCCCTGGATCAGGCGTTGGAGAACGATGGTGTGAGCTGAGCGCGACTCGATGCGCGGACGCGCGGGCGAACCGGCCACCGCCGGAGCGGCGAAGCATTGGCCGAGGCAATGGACGCGCGTCGTTTGTTGCTGCGCTTGCGACCACCTTCGCGAGTCGAGGCGCCGCGCGACGAAGCACGCGGCGCCCTGGCAGGCCAAGCCGGAGAGCGAGCAGCCGGACAGGTGATAGAACGATTCCACCTCGCGGCCGTGTGTCGGATGAACCTTGTCGGGCGTTGCGGCCATCATAGGACAAGTTCGACCTGGTATTCGTTCTCGCCGGCGAGGTGTCGGACCTCGAAGCCGGCTTTGCCAGCCAGGCGCTGCATCTCGTGGTTGTCCCCGAGCATGATGGCGGTGATGCGCTCGAGCTTCTCGTCGCGGCCCACCTGGACGAGCAGCTTGAGCAGTTGCGTGCCAAGACCGTGCCCTTGCCATTGGTCGCTTACGCTGAGGGCGAATTCGGCTTCGTTCGCGCCGTGCACCTTGCTCAGGCGGCCGATGCCGAGGATTTCGCGTTCGCGGGTCGCCGGGTCCTGGCGCTCGACCACGAGCACCATCTCACGGTCGTAGTCGATGAAGCAGGTGCGGCTGAGACGTTCATGGGCGATGCGCTGGTCAAGCTTGAGCGGCGCGAAGTAGCGGAGATAGACGCTGCGATCGGAGAGCGACTGATGGAATTTGACCAGGAGCGGTTCGTCCTCGGGACGAATCGGTCGAATGGTGACCGGCCTGCCGTCGTGCAGCTTCCACGGGGTGACGTAGCGCGTCGGGTAAGGACGGATCGCGAGCCGCGGGAGGTCTTCTTCACGAGTCTCTGGAGGATGGAGAACAACCCGGGCGTCGAGAGCCAGCATCCCCTCAGGGGAAACGAGCAGCGGATTCACGTCGATTTCGGCGATCCAGCGTTGTTCGGCGACGAGCTGGCTGAAGCGCACGAGGAGTTGTTCCAATGCGGCCAGGTCCACGGGTTTGCGCCCACGCGCGCCCTTGAGCGCGGCGAATATTTTGGTCTGGCTCATCAATCGGCGTGCGAGCGTGGCGTTGAGCGGAGGCAGGCCAAGCACAGTGTCGTTGAAGACTTCGACGAACTGCCCGCCGGCGCCGAAGAGGATGACGGGGCCGAACTGCGGATCGATGCTGCTGCCGAGGATGAGTTCGCAGCCCTCACGCGCGACCATCGGCTGGACGGTGACTCCGAGGAAATGCCGATGCCCGGCGCGCTCGTTCACGCTTTGCTGAATCGCGCGCCAGGCGTGCCGGACCGCGGATGGGTTGCGCACGTCCAGATGCACTCCGCCCACGTCGGTCTTGTGTGTGAGCGTCTCGGAGAACAGCTTCACGACAACGGGAAAGCCGAGTTTCCCGGCGCGTTTCACCGCGTCGTCTTCGGTGAAGGCGACGTGCGTCTCGACGGCCGGAATGCCGTAGGCGGCCAGGAGTTGTTTGGATTCGACTTCGGTGAGGAGAGTGCGGCTGGCTTTGCGGGCGGCGGTGATGAGAGCGTCCGCCTGCGCTTTCTGGCAGCCGGGGTGAGCATCTTCCCAAGCAACACTTCGCGCATTGAACCCTTGAGCCACGAATGGATGGTAGGGCGCGTCGCTCCGCGCGCGCCGATCCGGGAGGTCGAGTGCGGCGCGCGCGGAGCGGCGCGCCCTACCTTCAGGTTCATGGAGAGTGGGCGCTGATGCTTCGGCGGAGTGGGCAGCGAGCCTCCTCTCGTCGGGCGCCACCGGTTCAACAGCGAGCGTCGGTGTCTCGTAAAGCGCCCGAAGATTGTCGCTGTAGCGCCACATCCAGGCGAAGGCGCGGGCGGCGGCGTCGGGAAACCCGAACGTGGGGATGTTCGCGGCGTTGAGAATCCCTTTGGCCGCATCCACGCCCGCGCCGCCCATCCAACTTGCGAGCAGCGGTTTGGTGGCGCGCCTGGCCAGCGAGCGAATCGCCTCGGCGGTGCCTTGGACATCCGTCATGGCTTGCGGAGTGAGAATCACGAGCACGCCGTCAGATTGCGGCTCCTGCGCGGCGAGTTCGACCGCCTTCGCGTAACGCGCCGCATCGGCATCACCCAGCACGTCGATGGGATTGCCATGGCTCCAGTGCGGCGGGAGGAACTGATTCAACGCAAGGACGCTCTCCGGCGACAACGCGGCCGGTTGTCCGCCGCCTGCGACCAACGCATCCGTGGCGAGGGCGCCTGGCCCGCCGGCATTGGTGACGATGGCCAGATGCGGACCTCGCGGGCGCGGCTGTTTGGCGAGCACTTCGGCCATGTCGAACAACTCCTCGATGCGGCTCACGCGCAGCACGCCCACGCGACGGAACGCGGCGTCCAGCACGGCGTCGCTCCCGGTGAGCGCGCCGGTGTGAGACGCGGCGGCCTTCGCGGCCGCCTCGGTGTGGCCGACCTTGAGGATGATGATGGGCTTGGTGAGCGCGACCTCGCGGGCGGCGGAAAGAAAGCTCCGCGCATCGCCCACGGACTCCATGTAGCAGACGATGCTGCGGGTGCGCGGGTCATCGCCGAAATGCGTGATGAGGTCGCCCCAGCCCACATCGAGCATCGAGCCGACGGAGACGAAGGCGCTGAAGCCGACGTTCTCGCGGAAACTCCAATCGAGCACGGCTGCGCAAAGCGCGCCGCTCTGGCTGAGGAAGGCGACGCTGCCCGGCTGGGCCATGCTTTCGGCGAAGGTGGCATTCAGCCGCGCGTGCGGGAGCATCAGCCCGAGACAATTCGGGCCGAGCAAGCGCATCTTTCCTCGGCGCGCTTCGGCGAGACATTGTCGCTCGAGGTCCGCGCCGGACGCGCCGCATTCGCGGAAGCCGGCGGAGATGATGATGGCCGCCCGCACACCGGCCTGATGACATTCGCGGAGGATGCCCGGAACGGTCTGCGCCGGTGTGGCGATGACGGCGAGGTCCACCTTCTCCGCCAAAGTGGTGATGTCAGGAAACGCTTCGAGGCCTTGAACCGTCTTGCGCTTCGGGTTCACCGGAAACATCCGGCCGTCGAAGAATTGGAGATTCTGCACCAGCGCGCGGCCAACGCTCCCGACTCTGTCCGACGCTCCAATGACCGCGATGTTGCGAGGGGCAAAGAGCGCGTCAAGCGGCCGCCGCCGGGCGTGCCGCAGCACGTCGTGGGCAAGTTCGGGGCGGGCTGGAGCGGCGGCAATCATTTGCTCCTGGCGGCTTGCGACGCTTCCTGTTTCAAAATCGCCACGGTGGTCTTGAGCACTGTGTCCGGATTCAGCGAGATGCTGTCGATGCCTTGCTCGACGAGGAACTGGGCAAAGTCGGGATAGTCACTCGGCGCCTGGCCGCAGATGCCAATCTTGCGCTTCTTCGCCCGGCAGACGGCGATGACCTGGGCGATCATTTTCTTCACGGCCGGATTCCGCTCGTCGAATACGGGCGCAACGATTTCTGAATCG
>CAZZAQ010000633.1:0-3552 GCA_964652165.1 uncultured Bifidobacterium sp. | reverse complement strand
CAGCCGACGTGAGGAGGCTCACTCTTTTTCGGGGAAAGGAAGTCAGAGCCTCCTTGCGTCGGCTGCTACGGTTCAGAGGCTCCATGCGCGAAGAAATGCGCGCGAGAATTCTTTCAAGCAATAAAGAGTGGAAAAACCTTTGACCTGAACCCGGTGTTGCGGCTGAACCAAAAAAGGGAAACCACGGATGGATACTGATAGTTTTCTTTTCCTGCCCGAATTTTTGCCGCAAAGAACGCAATGAACACAAAGAGAAGCCATTCACTCTCTGCGCTCTTTGCGTTCTTTGCGGTGATCATCTTTGGTTGCGGCGTCAGCCGCGCTGGGTTCAGCCGTGGTGGGCGCATCTTGCCACTGCAATGGACGCCACGCCGGCCTGCTCCCTCTCTTCCTCCGAGGAGGAGGGCTGGGGAGAGGAGGTCCCTTCTGGAATTCAGATTTCCCCTCTCCCCGGCCCTCTCCCCGCTCCTGCGTCGCGGGGAGAGGGAGTTACAGAGCATCGCAGTGTCAAGATGCGCCCAGCCGTGGTTTCAACTCCTCTTTTTGATTGAAAGTCGCGTGAACTTCCAATAGAGTTTCGAGCAGAGCACTCTCCGAAAACATTCGTCTCGGACCGAAATCCTTTAACATGCAATCGAACATTCCAGAAAGGGAACGGAGCGGCAGCCAACCCGGCGCGGATCGATCGGTTCGTCCATGGTTGCGCAACAGTCTGATCGCAGCAGGGCTGCTCTCCATGGCTGCCGTGGCGCTGTTTCTGAGGAAAGGTCAACCGCCCCAGGATTCGCCGGGAAGTCAGGCCACCGCGCCATCGGCACGGGACTCTGCATCCAAAAATTTGTCGAAAAAGCCGGCGCGGGCTGCACGCACGGATGCAGTCTCAGCCGGGAATGAGGCGGCAATTGCGAACTCGTCCGCGGCTCGATCAACCGCGGCCTTGCCTCCGAGCGCCGCGCCCACGCCGAAGCCGGAGCCGAGCGCCGTGACGCGGCAGTTGGTGGGCAGCCTATGCCAGTTGGACACCGCGCCGGGCGCGATGACTGCGGAGCAAGCGCTCCATTGGAAAGAGAGCTTGCAAACGCTCGTCCAGCACGGCGGGGCGGCCGTGCCTGCGATCCTCGAGTTTCTGGAGAAGAATCTGGATTATGGTTTTGGCGAGGGCGGCAACGCGGCATTGGGGTACTCCTCCGCGCGGGCAGCAATGTTTGACGCGTTGCTCCAGATCGGAGGCAGCGAGGGCGTGGACGGAATGCGACAGGTGCTCCGGAACACTGCCGACCCGCGTGAGATCGCCCTGCTGGCGCAGAGTTTGGAGAAGCTCGCCCCGGAACAATACCGGCAGGAGGCGATCACCGCGGCCCGTCAGGCCCTTGACATGGCTGCGAACGGGAAACTTCAGGGATCCGATGTCGCCCCGTTGTTTCAAGTGCTGCAGAATTATGGAGGCGCCGGAGCGCTGCCAGATTTGGAACAGGCCGCGAAGCAGTGGAATTATTACGCCACCATAGGGCTGGCCCAACTGCCCGACGGCGCCGGCATTCCCACGCTCATACAAATGGCGCAGGGCAGCGCCAGCGCCAGAGGCAGCGCGCTGGAAATGCTGGCTCAGGTCTCCTCGCAGTATCCGGAGGCCCGCGCGGCGTTGTTGGACATGGCGCGCGCAAACAAGATCGGACCCAACCTATGGGCGTATCTCACCCCGTTGTTGGCCGGCGACCAGTACTATTATCAAGACGCGCCCCTTCAAGGCTCGCTGCCCGCAGGGAGCGGCCGCCCGCCGCCGGGGGCCCACGTTGCCTTCGGCAATCAACACTTCTACACTGCGCCTGATTTGGGGAGCCTGACCCCGGAGCAGGTGAGCCAACGGAGGGCATTGATCGATGAACTGCAAGGCGTGACCTCCGATCCGGCCGCGGTGAAGGCGCTCCAGGCCGCCCGCGCCCTGCTGGAGAATCGGCTGGCGAGCGTGTCGACCGCACGATCGCAGCCGCAATGACTTTCCCGCGCTGGTCCTGTTGGATTCAAAAGCTCGAATTGCTTTGAGAGAGATTCCGGGTGCAGGCCGGTTGCCGAAAGCAGGACGCAATTAAATTGAAGGCTCCAGGATGAACAGGTTTGGACTGATAAGCTGCGCGCTGTGGGCTGTGGCTACGCTGTCGGCATGGGGGGCGGCGCCGGCGAATGATCGATTCTCGAATCGGATCGCGATCACGAGCACGAACATCATCGTCATGGGTTCCAACGTCGCGGCGACGAAGGAGAGCGGCGAACCGAACCATGCGGGTAACCTGGGTGGCAGCTCCGTCTGGTGATCGTGGACGGCCCCAACCAATGGGGAATTGCGACTCACCACCGACGGCAGTGATTTCGACACGCTGCTGGGAGTTTACACGGGTCCGAGGGTGAACAGCCTGACGGTAGTGGCCGCCAACGACGATCATGGTCCCTTCGTGACGAGCCGCGTGCGGTTCCCGGTGATCCAGGCAACGGAGTACCTGATCGCCGTGGACGGTTACAACGATGGGACGACCATCGAAACAGGAAGCATCACCTTGGCCCTGGAGTTTGTGCGCGGGCCGTTCAACCGGCCTGGCAACGACAACTTCACCAACCGGCTGACGCTTCAAGGTTCGTCGGTGAGCACGAATCGCTCGAACGTCGCTCGCGACCCAAATGGGAACACTCGAAAAGACACTTTCAAATTTAAGGACATTGAGGATGTATGCGACCGGGAGGTTGCGGAAAGTGGCCGCAGAAGGTTGGGCAACAGCATCGTCGCTTTTGTTCCTGCTCGAGAATTCAGCCTGCGACCTCACGGTCGCAGCTACGTTGTGTGCACGCCGACTTCCAAGTCGGCGCGATTCAACCAGGCCGCGTTGCATTCCGGCGCTGGCGACTTCCAACGGCGGCCTGAACTTGTAATGGCAGGGTTGAACGCTCCTCGATACGGTGTGGGCGCAATGCAGACGACATACACACACAGCAAGGCGGTCGGGTACGTCCTTTGGATTTTCGGCTTCACCGGCTCCCACCGCTTCTATTACGGCAAGCCGGTCTCCGGCACCATCTGGTTCTTCACTTTTGGCCTGCTGGGAATCGGCTGGCTGATCGACGCGTTCCTCATTCCGTCCATGAACCGGAAGGCGGCGCAGCGGTTCGTTGACGGACCCGTGAACTATTCGGTTGCCTGGATTCTGCTCACGTTTCTTGGGCTGCTCGGCATCCATCGGTTCTACGTGGGAAAAGTTCTCACGGGCATCCTCTACCTGCTGACCGCGGGCCTGCTGGGGTTCGGCGTGCTCTACGACTTTTGGACGCTGAATTCTCAGATCAGCGAGATCAATCACGCGAAGCTGGGGGCCACCAGCGCGCCGCCAGTGATGGCGTAGGGCGAGAGGGCGGATGGCTGCGGCGGAAGGGGGCGCATCTTGTTTTGTTGCAATTGGCAGGCGCCTCTCATTAACACCCCGCTTTAGCGGGGTGTATGCACGTCCGACGTGGTCGAAACCGTTTCAACGGTTTCAACAGGGTGTGGGAAACCGTTGAAACGGT
>CAZZAQ010000632.1:1697-3557 GCA_964652165.1 uncultured Bifidobacterium sp. | reverse complement strand
CCACCGGACTCCCTCTCCCCCTCGGAGGGGGAGAGGGCCGGGGTGAGGGGGCTTCGGGCCTTCATCGCCACTGTTCAAAGCGCCGCCAGCACTTCGGCCGCGTGCTCCGCGGGCTTGACGGCCGGCCAGATTTTTTGGATCCGCCCGTCCGGCCCAATGAGAAACGTCATGCGAAAAGTGCCCATGTATTTCCGGCCGAGAAAACTCTTTTGTCCCCACACGCCGTAGGCATCGACGATACGCCGGTCCTCGTCTGCCAACAGCGGGAAGGGCAGCTTGAATTTGTTCACAAACTTGTCGTGGGACATGACTGGATCGGTGCTCACGCCGAGCACAACCGCCCCCTTGGCTTGAATGACGGCGTACAGATCTCTAAACGCGCACGCTTCCTTCGTGCAGCCCGGTGTGTCGTCCTTCGGGTAAAAGTAGAGAACAACGTGCCGCCCCTTGAAGTCCGCCAGGGACACCTTGCCGCCGCCATTGGCCGGCGCGGTGAACGCGGGCGCCATGTCGCCTGCCTCGAGCTTGAGTTCCGGAGCTTGTGCCATGGATCTTCGTTTGCGGGCGCAAAAATAGGCGGCGTGACCCGCGAAGCAAAGGAATTCTGTCACCGCCACCGCAGTTGCGAAATTCTTCGGCGCTGGGAATTCGTTCTTGAAGGCCGCCTCGTTGTGCGCTGAAATCCCTCAGTTCCCAACATGCAACCCATGCCCATCGCTCCTGACCCGGCCCTTCAACAGGCCGTCGATTCACTCGGCCTGGAAAAATACGCCCGCCACATCCTCCTGTGCGCCGATCAAACCGAACCACACTGCGCGCCACGGGAGCAAACGCTCGAAGCGTGGGAGTTTCTCAAGCAGCGGCTCAAGGAATTGGGCCTGGTCGGCCCACAACCGCTGGTTTACCGCAGCAAGGTAAATTGCCTGCGCGTCTGCGTTCGCGGCCCCATCGCCGTCGTGTATCCCGACGGGATTTGGTATCACTCCTGTTCGCCCGAGGTGCTGGAACGGATTATCCAGAGCCATCTCATCAACGGCGAACCGGTGCGGGAGTTTGCGTTTGCGTATAACGCCGCGGGCCAGGCGCCGCGCGGCGAGGCGCACTTTTGACGTGTTGCGTGTTGCGTGTTGCGTGAAGCCAAGTAGGACGTTCAGCGAATACTTGACGCAACACGCAACACGCAACACGCAGCACGCCCTGCTTGACGCACCACTCACCACGCTCCACGCTGACTCCGTGACCTCGATCGAAGCCGCGTCGCTTCTGAAAAATCTTCTCGCCGGCCGCGTGACCCGCGAACAGGTGCTGCGCGCCTTCCAGGCCGAGCCCGTGGCCGACCTCGGCTTCGCGAAGCTCGACACCCATCGTGCGCTGCGCAAAGGTTTTCCCGAAGTTATCTACGCCCAAGGCAAGACGCCCGCGCAGGTGTTGAAGATTGCCGCGCATCTGTCCCGGACGGAGAAGCAATTTCTCATCACTCGCCTCGATACGGGCGCCGCCCGCGCCCTTTGTCGGCGCCTCAAAGGCGCAGTTCACCATCCCCTCCCCCGCTGCGTCACCTTCGAGAAGCCCCCGTTGCCGAAGCGCCCCGGAGTCATTGCCGTGCTCGCGGCGGGAACGAGCGACTTGCCGGTGGCCGAGGAAGCCGCGGTGACCGCCGAAGTGATGGGCAACCGAGTCGAGCGCATCTTCGACGTCGGCGTGGCGGGACTGCACCGGCTTTTGCAGCGCTTGGACGATGTCCAGGCCGCCAACGTCGTAATCGCGGTCGCCGGCATGGAAGGCGCGCTTCCTGGCGTCGTCGCGGGATTGGTCGCCCGGCCGGTGATCGCGGTGCCTACCAGCGTCGGCTATGGCGCC
>CAZZAQ010000632.1:290-1687 GCA_964652165.1 uncultured Bifidobacterium sp. | reverse complement strand
CTTCTCGGTGGTCGCCGTACCATTAAAAAAAAACTATGGCGCCAACCTCGGCGGGCTGACGGCGCTGTTCGGGATGCTCAGCAGTTGCAGCAGCGGGTTAACGGTGGTGAACATCGACAACGGGTTCGGCGCGGGTTACGCCGCGAGCCAGATGAACGCGCTCGCCGGTGGGGCGGAATTTCATGGCCGCGAAAGAACGCACAGACCGCAAAGAAATGGGGCGCTGAAGCGGAGGTGAAGCTTTGCATTCTCTGCACTACATTCATGCAACTTCGCGTACGGGCGACAAAGTTTTGGACTGCGGTGGCAAAGCCCAGCGACGACACCGCTTTTCCCCCGCCCGTTCGCAACCGAAAGCGGCGTGGCGCTTCGCTTCCCGCCGTAGTCCAAAACCCGTGGTTACGGCGCAAGCCGCGTTGAGTTCTTTCGCGGCCATGCGATCATGAAAACCCTCTACCTCGACCTCTTCAGCGGCATCAGCGGCGACATGTTCCTGGGCGCGATGCTCGACCTCGGTGTTGATCTGCACGCGCTGGAGCACGAGCTCGAAACGCTCGGGCTGGACGAATACCACTTGCACGCTTCGCGCCAGCAGCGTGGCTCCGTCGCCGGGACAAAGTTCGACGTGCATCTCGAACACGAATGCGACGATGCAGGCCATGCTCATGAGAAGTACGGGCACGGCCATGACCACGGCCACGACCACGACGATGACCACGGCCATCACGAGTCGCGTCACGGCCACGAACATGAGCACGGCCGGAATTTCACCGAGATCAAGGAGTTGATCTCGCGCAGCAAACTCTCGGACTGGGTGAAGACACGCAGCATCGCGGTGTTCCAACGGATCGCCAGCGCGGAGGGAAAGATCCACGGCAAGTCCGCTGACGAAGTTCATTTCCACGAAGTCGGCGCGGTCGATTCGATCGTGGATATCGTGGGCGCCTGCATCGCTCTGGAGCTTCTGGGCAAGCCGCGCGTACAGGCGTCGCCCGTCGTCGAGGGGAGCGGCTGGGTGAAGTGCGCGCACGGAAAATTCCCGGTGCCCGCGCCGGCGACGCTGGAGATCCTTGGCGCGCGCGGCGTGAGCGTTTCGCAATGCGAGGAGCCGCACGAGTTGGTGACGCCGACCGGGGCGGCGCTCGTGGCGGAATTGGCGGAAAGTTTCGGCCCAATGCGCGGGCTGGCTCCGCAAAAAATCGGCTACGGACTCGGCACGCGGGAGAACCGGACGCGGCCCAACGTTCTGCGCGCCGTGCTGGGCGAGTCCACGGATGCGGCGACGCACGATTGGGAAACCGATTTCGTCTGCGTGTTGCAGACGAACCTGGACGACACGAACGCCGAACTGCTCGGGGCTTTCGTCGAGAAGGCGATGGCAGCGGGTTTACGAGCGG
>CAZZAQ010000632.1:0-280 GCA_964652165.1 uncultured Bifidobacterium sp. | reverse complement strand
CACATCGATCCAGATGAAGAAAAGCCGGCCCGGCGTGCTGCTGAGCGTGCTGTGCGCCGAAACGGACGGGGACAAGTTCGCCGCGCTGATGTTGCGCGAGACGACGGCATTCGGCGTGCGCCGGCACACAGCGGAGCGCCGCAAGCTGCGCCGCGAGTTCACCACGGCGCCGACGCGCTTCGGCGACGTGCGCGTGAAGCTGGGCAAGCTCGATGGACAGATCGTCCAGGCCGCGCCGGAATTCGAGTCCTGCCGCGCGCTCGCCGAGCGCGCCGGTGTG
>CAZZAQ010000631.1:0-3560 GCA_964652165.1 uncultured Bifidobacterium sp. | reverse complement strand
GCTCACCACCGTCGCTGAAGCGGTAGTGGCGGTGTGTTGCAGCGCGGAGGTAGCGGCGGCGACGGTGGCCGTCTTTAAGCCCCGTCGCTTGAAGAACTCGGAAAGTTTCTCCAGCGCGCTCTGCACGCGCTTTTGCGCTGTGTCTTCACTGACGCCAAACGTTGCTCCCACGTCGCGCAACGACTGGTTTTCGTAATATCGCAGCAGCAGCGCGGTGCGGTCTTTTTCGCGCAGTGAAAGCAACGCCTCGTCCAGCAGCGGCACGAGCGCGTGGAACGCGGGTTGGTCAGCGGGGGAATTCATGGTCGTGCCCAGTTCGACGGCGGTTTCTTCGCGGCGACGACGCCCCAATTCACCGCGCAGCCAGGATTTGGATTCGAGCAACGCCGCCTTGTGCAGCCAGGCGGGGAGGGAATCGTCGGGAGCGAATCGCCAGGCCTTGCGGGCCAGGACGGTGAAGACATTCTGGGCGACCTCCTGCGCCGCGCCGGCGTCTTCGACCTTGCGCAACGCCGTGGCAAAGACCAGGTCGAGATGCCGCCGCACCACGTCCGCGAAGGCCGATTGCTCGCCGTGGCGCGTGAAGCGCTGCAACAATTCAAAATCCTGACGCCGCTCGTTCATCTCTAACCATAGGCTGCCGCTCAGCTTCGAAATCCGAAATCAATTTGTATTTTTTCGCCCCGCAGTTCAGGCGCCAAGTTCATGTTAACCCGAAAACCTGCTTTGAACCGCTAATCAGCGCTGATAAACGCTGATGAAGAAGGGGCTACACTGGAACTGCCCTACACCAATCTGTCCGGATTACTGCGTCTGCTTCTCTTTGAATTAGCGTCGATCAGCGAAGATTAGAGGTTTTGACTTCGGAGTTCGGGTTTAAGGGTGCCATCCCCGTGTCTATGCGGGGGGTAAGGCGGGCAGTCCCCTGTGCGCTCCTGGCCGTCAACGGATTCAGAAGCCTTTTCTTTGATCCGATTCCAAGTCACTTTTTGGGTTGCTTGAGCGTTTTTGCGCGGCCCTCTTTGAGCTTCACTCGGCAGCGTCGGTAAAGCTGATGGGGAAAACAGAACGGCGGGCCTTGGTGGACACACAGAATTCAGGCACCAAGGGCCCGCCATCCCTCCCACACGGGAAGGACACTCTCCGGGCTCGCGCGGCGACCTAAGCGCCCTCGCGGGGTTCGCAGCGCCTGCGCGGCCCGGTGGAAACTGCGCTGCCGACAAATCGAGGACTTGCCTGCCCCAAATCCGGCCTGGCGGCGGGTAGTAATCGCTCGAGCGCGTGGAAGTCTCTCAGGTTTCCGTCGCCATCGGTGTGGTGAGGGCGGCTCGTGCGGGCCAGGAATCGATTCGTTGTGGCGTTCCGGTTCATCAGCAGCGTAAAAGTCATTCGCTGCCCCAATATAGGCAACTCCCGTGCCATTCTCGGCGGCGGGAATGCCAGTCGGGCAGCTAAGGGGAATGGAGTATTGGGGTGATGGAGTATTGGAGTAATGGAGTATTGGGAACGAGCCTTCCACCAATACTCCAATACTCCATTACTCCATTACTCCATCACCCCATCACTCCATCACTCCAACACCCCTTCCCCGCGCCGTTCAATCTCGCGGCGGCAGGCAAGCCGTCCGTTCCTCCAGTCGCTCAAGTTCGGCGTGCATCGCCCGGGCCGTTGGGTAGCGTTCGCGGACATCACTCGCGCAAGCTTTGCTCACAATTCGGCGAAACTCCGTCATCGGATCCGATGGGGCGCCAGCCGGTGTTCCGAAGTCGGGAAACTGCCGGGCGTCGCGCCCGGTGCACACCTCGAAGAGCAACTTCCCGAGACTGAAGATGTCCGCCTGCGGCGTGCCCGGTCCTTCGGGCGGGATGTATCCCTCCGTTCCCACGTACGAGCGAGCTTCGTCCATCGGCGCCACCAGCCCGATATCGGCCAGCTTGGGCGAGCCATCGACATAAATGATGTTTGACGGCTTGATGTCGCGGTGGACGAGCCGCTGCCGGTGGAGGAAGTCGAGCGCGGAAGTGAGCGCCAGGCCGACGCGCAGACATTCGTCGAGCGGAAGCCGGGCGGCGGGACGGGTGTCCCGGCGCAAGGTGCGCGGAGTGTAGGAGTTGAGAGAGGCTTGTGTTGAGAGTTGAGAGTCCTTGGCGGGCAGCGTGTCACTCTCAACTCTCAACACTGATCCACTCTCAACTCGCTGCGGCTTCGCCGCGTCCGCAAGTTCCATCACGTAATAAAAATATCCCTCCGCCTCGTTTTTGCCGACATGCAGGATGTCCACCAGCCCCTCGTGCCGGCGAGAAATCGGCTCGAAGCGGACCAATCCTTCGAACTCGCGCTCGAATTGTTTGTCCGCTCCGAGTCTGCGGCGATGGATGAGCTTCACCGCCCGGAGCTGCCCCGTCGCGCTGCGCGCCAGCCAAACGTCCCCATAACTGCCGCGGCCGACGCACCGGAGCAGTTCGTAATCAGGAATGCGCGGTGCCGCCGCCATCGCGGGCTGCGCGCCGCTCGGAAGCTCCGTCGTGGCGTCGCGGCGCTGGACTTCTTCGGCCGCGTGCGCGCGGAACGCCACCGCGCTGACCAGCCCCACGGGAATCTGCACCAACGCAATCACCGCCCATGAAAACCAGACGTGCACCCAAACCAGTCCGCAGCCCAGCGCCACGACGAACAGCGTCGCGCCCGCAGCCCAACGCAGCGCGGCCAGCGGCCGGACGGTCGCCAGCCGAACGCCGAGGGCCACGCCCGCCAGGAGAATCATCCCCAGTTCCAGGAGGGGCGCCGGCCGTTTCAGCCAGTCGTCGCGGAGGAGATTGAGGAACATCGTCGCGTGGACCTCCATGCCGGGCGAATAGCCGCCGCCCAGCCACGACTGCGGATTGCGAAAGCCCTCCTTTTGCGCGCCGGTGTAGCCGGTGCGCACGCCCGCGCCCAGGAACACGATTTTTCCGGCGAACAGATTCGAAAGCCCGGGCTCTGATCCTTCCCAGACGGCGTGAAATACCTTTTGAGGCAAAGACCCGGCGGGGCCGTAATAATTCAGCCAGCGCTCGCGGCGTTGCGCGTCTGGCGCCCGGACGACCGGCGCTCCCACGAGACCCGCCAGGCGCCAGGACAAGCTCGGGATGATCTCGTCGCCGTGGTGATGTGAGCGCACAGTACCGTCCGAGTCCTGGTTCAGTTCGACCACGCCCCAATTGGTGTCGCCGAAGAGAAACTGCGCGTCCGGCAGGCGCAGTTTTTTCTCGTTCGCTTCGCGGAAGTAGTGGCGCCGGCCCCAGCCCGCGCCGAGCACCGCCCGCCCGTTGTTGAACCGAAGGGCCTCAGCCAGCGAGCGGTCGGCCACGCTGTTGGTGAGGTTCTCCTGAAATTCGATGTCCAGCGCCAGCGCGCGGACGTTCCATCGCGTAAGATTCGTGATGACCCGGGCGTAAAGCGCGCGGTCCCAGGCCTGCTGGTCGGGCTGGCGCAACTTTTCGTGCGACAATTCATCGAGCGGCACCAGAATCACCTCGTCCACTGGCACGGGCGGGCGAACGGTCAGCGCCAGGTCGTAG
>CAZZAQ010000630.1:0-3563 GCA_964652165.1 uncultured Bifidobacterium sp. | reverse complement strand
ATCGGCGCCGCGCTCGAGGCGCCGCTGAACGGCGACCTTTGCGGATTCGCTGCTGCGGGCGGCGAATTGGTCGCCGGGCTGTCGAATTACCGGGGCGGGAGCGCTGCCGGACTTCTGTTACTCAAGTTCAATAGCTCCAGCCTCGCGTGGTCCCCGCTTGCCGGGACTGCACCTGTCAACTCCAGCATCGGCCCGGTTGCCAGCGGTGACATCGACGGCGACGGGGATCTCGACCTTTTCGTGGGCGGCCGCGTCATCCCCGGCCGTTACCCGGCCGCCGCTTCATCGCTTCTCCTTCGCAGCGACCAGGGCAAACTCGTCCCCGATGCCGCCGGCAGTTCCGCCTTCAAGAATCTCGGCCTCGTCAGCGCCGCCGTCTTCAGCGACCTCGACGGAGACGGTTTCCCCGAACTCATCCTCGCCTGCGAATGGGGACCGCTAAAAATCTTCCGCAATTCCAGCGGAAAATTGGCGCTGTGGGACATGCCTGTAACTCTCAACTCTCAACTCTCAACTCTCAACCAATTGAGCGGCTGGTGGACCAGCGTCACGACCGGCGATTTCGACGGAGACGGCCGTCTGGACATCGCGGCGGGCAACTGGGGCTTGAATCATTCCTGTGCCGTGCCTGCGCGCCAGCCCACGCGGCTATACTTCGGCGATCTCGACAACAACGGCAGCTTCGATCTTATAGAGGCCGAGACCGATCCTGAGAGCGGCCGCATCGTGCCCAAGCGCGACCTGGTGTTTCTCAGCCTGGGCATGCCGGTGCTGCGCGCGCGTTTTCCGAAGCACGCGCTGTTTGCCGCGGCGGACATGAGCGCCGCGCTCGGCGTCAGCTTCGCCAACGCCGGGCAGGCGCAGGCAAACACGTTCGCCTCGATGCTCTTCCTGAACCGCAGCAACCGTTTCGAAGCCGTGCCGCTGCCCGACCAGGCCCAATGGTCGCCGGTGTTCGGCTTGAACGTGGCCGACTTCGACGGAGACGGACACGAAGACCTCTTCCTGGCGCAGAACTTTTTCGCCCAGCGCCCCGAAGAGCCGCGCGCCGACGCCGGACGCGGCCTTCTCCTGCGCGGCGACGGCAAAGGCGGCTTCACCCCGATGGCCGGGCAGGATTCCGGCATCACGATTTACGGCGAACAACGCGGTTCTGCGGCCGGCGACTTCGACGCCGATGGTCGGGTCGACTTGCTCGTTGCGCAAGCCGGCGCCGAGACCAAACTCCTGCGCAATGAAACCGCGAAGCCCGGGCTCCGCGTTCGCCTGCGAGGCCCGCCCGGAAATCCGCGCGGCATCGGCGCCGTCGTCTGGCTGCAGTTCGGCACGAAGAGCGGGGCCGCGCGCGAATTGCATGGCGGCTCCGGCTATTGGTCGCAGGACAGCGCCGTGCTCGTGCTCGCCACACCCGAGCCACCGAGCGGCCTCTCCGTGCGCTGGCCCGGAGGCAGGCTGACGACCGCCGAACTGCCGGCGGGCGCAGCCGAAGTCAGTGTCGGCCCGGAAGGCAAGGTGCAGAAGCTGCGCTAACCGGCATGACTCTGGAATGGTCGATTGCCGGGGCGCTTCTGCTGCTGGCGCTGGCGCCGGTTGCGATGCGGTGGCGCTCGCCGCCGAACACGGCGCCGCGGTTCGCCCTGACGCCGCCCCTGAATGTCAGGGGAATGGGGACAAGGGAATGAATCTTTACTGTGACTGCGCTCGGGCTGGATCCGAAAATCCCATTCCCCTGACCCCATTCCCCTGACATTCTTACCGCGTGCCCGAAAGCGTACGCGGCGACTTCAACGGCGTGGCTCTCCAATACACCGGGAAGTCCTACCAGTTGAACCGCTCTCTCGAACTCCTCGAATGACCACGCCCGCCGCGACACCGCCGGTCCCCGAGTCGCCCCGCGAACGTCTCGCCGGCGATCCCGCCGCCCTGGCGCTACGACATCTTCGCTTCGGCTGGTGGACGCTGTTGCTGTTCCTTACGCTTGGGCTGGTGCTCGAAGCGCTGCACGGCTTCAAGATCGGCGCCTACCTCAATCCTTCGAACGACACCCGCCGGCTCGTCTGGACCTTGGCCCACGCGCACGGCACGCTTTTCGGCCTGGTGAACATCGCCTTCGCGTTCACCGTGGGCCGCCTTCCCGACTGGCCCGCTCGCACGCGCGCCATCGCCTCCGCCTGCCTGCGCGGGGCGACGTTGTTGATGCCCGCCGGATTCTTCCTCGGCGGCGTGCGTGTTTACTCGGGGGATCCCGGCGTAGGCATCGTGCTTGTCCCCATCGGCGGACTCCTGCTTTTAGCCGCGGTGCTCCTCACCGCGCTCGCTATTAAACCCGCAAAGCCCGAGGCGCGCACCGGCGAACGCGGCAATGCCACGCCCCGGCGCAAGTAGAGTCTGGCGTAGCTGCGACCGCGAGGTCGCAGGACCGGTACTTTGGAAGTTGGGCGTCGGAATCGATATCGTTCCCGTTTGGGAATTCCGCCCGCGACCTCACGGTCGCAGCTACGCGAGTCGGAGACGGCGGACGCCCTTGAAACAGCAGATGCCTGCAGGCTCAGGCCGCGGGCGCGGTCAGTCGGGCCGAGAGGCGTGACTTCTTGCGATTGGCGGTGCGGGAATGGATGACGCCGCTCTTGGCGGCCTTGTCGAACGCGGAACTGGCCTTGCGGTAGGCGGCGTTGGCGTCCTCCTTCTTGCCGCTTTGGACGGCATCCTCGTAGGCGCGCTCCAGCGACTTGAGGCGGGACTTGATACTCCGGTTGTGCAGACGTTTGCGCTCGCTACTGCGCATGCGGCGTTCGGCGGACTTGGTGTTCGGCATAGGCGGCGTTAATCGGTCTTCAAATCAAAGGAGCGCACACGCTAGCCAAAAGGCGAATCTTGTCAACGGCGCGGTTTGATGCCTGATCCGCACGGAATTCGCTTCAACCACGAATGGACACGAATAGACACGAATAAAGACGCGAATTTTCAGGACACGGCCTGCGGTGTCGGCACGGAAGGATTCGTGTCCATTGGTGTCCATTCGTGGTTGAGTCCTGCCTTTCGAGATCACGCGTGCATTTGGGGGCGCCGCAAACCCTCGACAGGGTTCGCCGTCCCGTGTTTTGATTCGCCCCTGCTGCGACTGTATGGAAGACACCAATCAGCTCATCGAACAGCGCAAAGCGAAGCTGGCCGCGCTGCGCGCCCGCGGTCTCGATCCGTTCAAGAACAAGTTCGCGCCCTCCGAGCAGTGCGCGGACGCCCGGCGTGACTACACCGAAGGCCGCGCGGTCGCGCTGGCCGGGCGCATCACCGCGCACCGGGACATGGGCAAAAGCCAATTCCTCGATCTCAAGGACCAATCCGGGCGCATCCAGATCTACGCGCAGAAAAACGTGCTGGGGGATGAGCAGTACGACATCTTCAAGCACCTCGATCTCGGCGATTTCATCGGGGTGAAGGGCACTCTGTTCACCACGAAGGCCGGCGAGATCAGCGTTCGGGTCGAGAGCTTCACGATCCTCACCAAGGCGCTGCGCCCGCCTCCCGCCGGCGGCATCGGCATCGGCATCGACCGCCTCTGC
>CAZZAQ010000629.1:0-3565 GCA_964652165.1 uncultured Bifidobacterium sp. | reverse complement strand
TGCCTCCAGGCGTCGATGGGCGCAGAGGCCTCGGCGAAGCCTTTCAGAAACTGCCATGTGGAGTTCGATTGCACCAACACGGTGCGCAGGTCGAGAGTGTAGTTCCAGGTTGCCCCGGCGCCGGTCGAGTTGAAAGGATTGGGCGTATCGGCCAGGTCGGCAATGCCGTGCGCGCCAGCCCAGGAGATGCTGACGGGGCCGCCCGCCGGTTGCGCGAAACTGAACGTGTAGTTGGAACCGCCGCCGTTGAGGCCGACCGCAGGCGCGCCATTCACGAGCAAGTCGGAGGCGTCGACGCCGGCGACCGGTTCGCTGAAAGTGACGGAGACTTGGGTGAGGTTGGTGACCGTGGCGCCGGCGGCGGGAACGCGCGTGGCTATCGTGGGCGGCACGGCGTCGATCAAATTGTAGGCCCACGCGGCCCCTGGGCCGTTGGCGTTGAATGCCAGGTTGGAGGGATACCCAAAGTCCGTGATGCCGTGGCCGGCGGCCCAGCGAATCTCCACTTCACCATAAGCCGGTTGGGGGAACGTGAATGTGTAGTTCGAGATGCTGCCGCTGATGCCGGTCGCGGGAACGAGATTCACCAGCAGGTCGGCGGCATCGACGTTGATGACGCGCTCGCTGAAGGTGACCGCGACGCTGGTCAAGCTGGTGACATTGATGCCGGCGGTCGGGACCCGCGCGGCAATCGTCGGCGCGACGGTGTTGGTCGGCGGGGCGATGACGACGACCGTGATATCCGGGGAGTATCCGACCCGGCCATCGGAGTCGGCGGCCCAGACGGAGAGTATGTTCGTGCCAAACGCCGCGTTGGTCCAGACGACGGTGAAGGGCCGGGTGGAGTCATTCAGAAGGTCAACTCCGTTGGTGAGAAAGAGCACGTCAATGACGTCGCTGAGGGCGGTGACGCGCGCGGTGATGAGCAGATTGGTCGGCCCGTCGAACACGGAGCCATGGGCTGGGGTGAGGATGTCCACCAGCGGAGTCCCGAAAGCGTCGTACACGGCGACCGAGATCTCCACGGAGGTGGAAGCGCCCTGATTGTCGGCGGCGACGGCTCGCAGGGCGTGCAGGCCGAGGGGCGGGCTGTTCCACGCAAAGTTATAGGGGTCTTCCGTGCCTTCGCCGAGTTTCACGTTGTCGGCGTAGAATTCGACGTTGGTGACGGAGCCGTCCGGGTCGGTGGCCGAGGCCTCCAGCACAATGACCGACGGGGCGAGGAAGGGGGCGTTGTTGGTGGGGCTGGTCAAGGCCAGGGTCGGGGACTGGTTGCGAATGATGGTCGGAACAGCCGACAAATCCATTTCGAAGCTGATGTCGGAGCTGTTCACCGTGGTCTGGTGGATTTCCACCGCGAGGACGTTGTGGCCTTCGACCAGCGGGTTCGCAGGCGCGGTGGCCGGATAAAAGTTGGCGCCGTCATCCTGGGCGTTCGGCGCGAACGTATTGAACAGCACGGGCCCTGGGTTCATGTTGAAGCGCGCGATTTCGACGCCGTTAAGATAGACCACGGCGCCGTCGTCGCGCTTGACGTTCATGACGAGGCTCGAATAGCCGGCGACATTCGCCACGGTGAACGAGTGCCGAAAGTAGGTCGTGATGTAGACGTTGGCGGCGTTACCGCCAAAGCCGACCACGGTGGCTTCGTCGCCGTCGCCGTAGCCCAGTTCGGCCGGGCCGTTGGTCCAGGAACTGTCGTCAAAGCCCAGCGTGGTCCAGTTCGTGCCCTGGTCGGTTCCGTTGTCGAGGTATTTCCAAATCGAGCGCCTGGGCAACAACGTGCTGGCGACCGCGATATTCACGCCGGCGGCGTTGTAGTTGTTGCCGGCGCTGTCCTTGCCGGTCGCGGTGAACCGGTGCGCACCGCTCGCCACGCCGGACCACACCGCGCTGAACGGCGCGGTCGCGTCCTGGCCAAACTTCTGTCCATCGACAAAGAACTCCACGTTGGTCATGGCACCGGACTGCAACAGCGCCAGGGCGGAAACCGTAATGGGGTTTGTATTCAGGAACACCGCCCCGTCGGGCGGCGACACCAGGTTCAGGCCCAGGCTCAGGACGGCGACGTTGACGACGGCCGAAGTCCAGGAGAGGCCGGCGTTGTCCACCGCGATGGCGACATAACTGTTCGTGCCCGGCGGCGGGCTGGCGATGTTGAAGTCGTAGGGTGGATTCGCCACCGAGCCGAGCAGGCCGCCCGTGCGATAAAGGTCCACCCGCGTCACGGTCGCGCCCGGAACGCTGGCCTCGACGTGGATTGGGATCGGCGTGCCCAGGGTCACGACGCTGCCATTGGTGGGGGTGCTGATAAATACGGAGGCCAACACTCGCAGGTTGAGCACGTACGGGCCGGAAGCGGGATTCTGGCCCTGGAATCCGCCGCGTCCGTCAATGGCGATGCGGCAGGTCGTGCCGGCCACAGCCTGGAACTCCACCCGGCTGGCGTTATTGCCTCCGAAGCCTTCGGAGATGTTGTCGTTGGCGGCAACCAGCGTGAGCGCGTTGACCGCCGTGCCCGTGTAAACGCCCAGCAGGGTGTTGAATGCGCTGCCGATGGTGTCGATGCGCGTCTGGCCGTTGGTGGGCGCCGTCCAGTTAAACCAGACGGAACGGCCGCCGGGCAGGCCGGCATGGGGTGGCTCGCCCGCCTCCTTCGTGGCGTTGGCGATGCCCTGCTGGGTCTGACCCGAGTTGCCGTTGGTCGTGACGACGGTGCCGGTCAGCATCCAGGCGTTGACGAAATTATCGTTGGCCGGCTGGGCTTGAGCGGTCCACGCGCCAATGAGGGTAAGACCGGCAACACTGAGGGCACGAAGGAGATTCTTCATGGGGCTGGCTTTGATGAATCTATGGGCCTGTGAACTTCGGGACAACAGTTGTTCGGCAGGCACTGTGGCATTGGATTCAAGAGTGACACC
Source organism: uncultured Bifidobacterium sp. (assembly GCA_964652165.1). Lineage (GTDB taxonomy): Bacteria > Verrucomicrobiota > Verrucomicrobiia > Limisphaerales > JADJPG01 > DASTLJ01. Next base: position 644 of record CAZZAQ010000629.1, on the reverse strand, counting down.
CGTGGAGGAGAGCCGGTTACGTGATTTATCCATAATGGCCGCCGACACGGAGCCGCCGACACGTCGCGACCGAGATGGCAGTCCAGAACTCGAGCTTCAGGCGTACATGCGAAGGGAAATGGGAAAGTCCGCAGCGATTTTGTGTTTTTTCCGGGTCGGTGGAGCGGCGTGGGCCTTTGGCCCGCCGGCTCGGGCGTCCCACCCGCGAAGGCAGGCATCGGGTGTAGCTGCGACCGTGAGGTCGCGGGGTGGCATTTTACAATGGAGCGACGCAAGCGCACCAAGTCCCTGAAGATAATGCGGCCCGCGACCTCACGGTCGCAGCTACACGAACTGAATCGGCCTTACTTCTTCTCGGCGGGCGCCGTCAGGGGCGGGGGTGCAAGGGGATCGAGGTTGGAACCGGCCGGCTTGGCCGTGTCCGGCTTCGGCTCCTCCTTCTTTGGCTCTTCCTTCTTCTCGGCAAGGAGATCCGAGCGGACTTTGAGGATCGGGTCGACCGTCCACTTGGAAACGATGTAGGTCCACTTGGCGTAAGCTTGATCGGCTTTGACTTTGTCCTCTTTCGTCTTGAGCGCCGTCTGGAATTCCTTGTCGAGCCGTTCCTTGTCGGCCTCGCTCAACTTGCTGGTGTCTGCAGTGGC
>CAZZAQ010000628.1:1016-3570 GCA_964652165.1 uncultured Bifidobacterium sp. | reverse complement strand
CTCAGATTTTGGCGTGTCGGTTTACCACTCCAGCCCCAACTTTGCCAGTTCCGCGCGCAACGCAGCCAGGTCCCAAACTTGCAAGCGGCGCATGTCCACGCTGACGGCGAGTTGGCGTCCGTCCGGGCTGAGAGCCAGCGGGAGCATTCCGGTCGGCAACATCAGCAACGGTTTCCAGTCGCGGGCGTCGTAAAGGCCGGCGGTGCGGAAATCTTTAGTCAGCCACAACGTCCGCGCGTCCGGCGCGTAGAGGATGCGGCTGAAGTTCGGCAGCGCGCGCGTCCGTTCCCAAGTCCGTGTGCTCCAAAGTTCCACGCCCCATCGGGACGCGACCGCCAATTCGTCTCCCAGCGGAGAGAACTGAAAATCGCCGATGCTGACCGGGTGGGGCAGCTTGGCGACTTGTTGCAAATCGGGCAGCCGGTAAACGTAGAGCGACGTCGCAAACCGGCGGTGGATCGCAAGCCAGCGGCCGTCCGGCGAGGCGCCGTTAATTCCGTCGGTTGTAGGCACCCAGCGATCCGACCCAGTCCTGACGTCTTCCGGTGCGAGGAGCTGGGAGCCGTTGGCCGTGGTCAGCACGACGGAATTCGAGCGTAACGCAAGAAAGGTGAATCCCTCGGGTTTGCGCAAAGGAAGCCGCTCCAGTCTGGGCGGCACATCCGAATTGGCTGGAGGTCGAATACGCCAGCGGAAACAATCCTTGCCACGATCACTGTTCCGGCTGCCGAACAGCTCCCTGCCCTCCGCTGCCCAGATGGGAAATACGTCGAAGCCTTCCTCCGCGAATGCGGCATTCCCTTTGCCGGCCAGATCCCATACGCCCAAACGATTGTCCGCCGAGGCCGCAAGGCACCGGCCATCGGGCGAAAATGCCGCGTGCCGCAAGCGCGGCCCAAGATCTTCACGGAACTCGCGGTGGGCCGAGGGCTGCTCGAACGCGTGGAGTTGTCCTCCGGAGGGCGTCACCACTGCGCACTGGCGCACATCGGCGCGAAATCTCAAAAGATAGCTGTCGAGCCCAATCGTCAGTGCGCGTCGTCTCCCGGACACGTCCCAGCAAATTTCATCCGGCTTCTCCTGCCGTCAGCAGTTCCGGCCTGCTCGGATGAAACGACATGGCACCCCACGGCACGTCGCGAATCCACAAAACGCATTGCGCGGTCGGCACCCGCCACACTTCGAGGGCGGCCCGGGAGCCCGCCTGATCGTAATCGCGTTTGATGGCCACGAATCGTCCGTCCCCGCTCCAAAGCGCATTGTAGGCCATCAGGTTCGTGCTGGGGGGCAGAGTGGCCACCAGCCCGTTGTCCGATGTCGTCCGAATTTCGATGGGCCCCCGGCCGGCGCCCAGCGCGATGCGCTCAAATTTGGGATCCAACTGGCAGACCGTGATGTCCGATGCGTTCGGCAATTCGCGCTCGAACCACAAATCGGGCAGCGCCAGCGCCGCCATGACTTCCCGCCGCAACTCCACGGAGTTTGAAATGGCTGCCGCCCGGCCGATGGCGTCGAGGGCGCGGACCCGCTGTCCCAGTTCGCCGCTGCGCACGGTGGCGCGGGCCTGTTCGAGCAACGCGGTATAAAGCTGCTGGCGGGACTCGCGTTCGGCGCTCTCGGCGCGGGCAACTGATTTCTGGGCCTCTTCGCGCAATCGAGCCTCCTTGACCCGTTCTTCGGCCGCAACCCTCGCGCGCCAGTGTGCCGCGAGTGATGTGGCCACCGCCAGCGCAACGCTGATGGCCGCCGCCCCGCCGATCCGCCGCCAGCGCCGCCCGCGTCGCTCCAGTGCTCGCACGTGGCGGACGCTCTGCCCGCTTTGGAGCAGCGCGAGGTCGGCCTGCATTTCCTCCGCGCTCTGGTAGCGGCGCTCCTTCGCTCCTTCGCACGCCCGGAGCACGACTTCATGAAACTCCAGCGACTCAGGGCCCGCTGCTTCGGCAAACCATTCCGGCGGCACCTTCGGGAACTGTTCTGGCAGGCAGCCAGTGGAGCATTCGTAAAGAACCATGCCGAGCGCGTAAAGGTCGGCGGCGGGTGAGCTGGGCCCTTCAGGGGGAATATAACCCTCCGTGCCGACAAATGTGCGTCCCTCGCCCTCCGTGGACACCAGCCCGATGTCCGCCAGCTTCGCGCGTCCATCGACGAAGATGATGTTCCCCGGCTTCACGTCGCGATGCACGAGGCCGCGGTCATGCAATCGCCCGAGCCCACCCACCACGTCGAGCCCCACACGCAGGCAGTCGGCGACGGGCAGGCGGCCGAGGTTCTTCAAGTCTGCGGTGGCAAGCGCAGCGCGACACCGCTTTGACTCGGGTGGCCAAGGGTTGGCCCGAAGCCAAAGCGCCGTCGTCGCTGCGCTCTGCCGGCGCATTCCATAGAGTCAGGGTGTCGTGCATGCCGCGGACTCCTGAGTAAGCCGGGTCCCTCTCAAATTCCGCCGGGCCGGTGGCCCGGCGGCAATGGCGAGTCGCCCCGTGTTACCCGGCCCAGTTCGTTCCGCGGGGTCTTCCCCGCGCAGCAGGTGCTCAGCGAAGGCCGCGGAGGAAACCCC
>CAZZAQ010000628.1:0-1006 GCA_964652165.1 uncultured Bifidobacterium sp. | reverse complement strand
CCCAGGCGAACAGGGCCAGAAGCACCACGGCCAAGAGCCACCACAGCCAGTGGATGCCGCGTGGTTTGACGTGGCTTGCGCGTTTCTCGCCGAACTCCTCCTTCACGAACTCGTCGTAGTCGAACTCGTCATCCGGCAGGCCCAGTCGCTGGGCCTGACTGCGGTCCGACCAGCCAGTCTGCTCGTCCGACCCGCATTCGGGGCAGGCGCGGGCGTTGGGCGGCACCAGGGCGCCACATTCGGGGCAGACTTCGGGTGGCGGGGGCATTGATGATTTACGATTTACGATTTATGATTTACGTGGCGTTCGACCACGCATGCCAAATCATAAATCATCAATCGTAAATCATAAATCCGCTCACCCCATCCCGGCGTACTCCTCATCGGTCTTGAGGTCCATCCCGAGCAGGAAGTAATCGTGGGTCTGGCCTTCCATGTCCTTCACGTAATCCGAGAGCCGGCAGAGCGGGAGGAAGCCGAGCATGCCGAAGAGTTTCATCGCGCGGGTCTGCTCGCCAATGAACTCGGCTTCGATCTTCTCGAGGCCCTGATGGCGGGCCAGGACCATGATCTCGGAGACGAGCGCGCGAGCCAGGCCGCGACCCCGGAACTTCGGATGCACCAGCACGCTGATGCGGCCGACGTGGCGCTTCCAGCCCCCGAGTTGCTGGTGAAGTGTGGCGTCGGCGATGATCTGTCCCTCCAGCAACGCCAGCAACGGCAGGTTGCGGCCCAGGTCAATATTCTGGCACCACTCATGGATGACGCCGGGATCGGTGACGCGATGTTTGATGAACATCCGCTCCTGCGTGGGCACGGCGAGGAAGAATTCGTGGAAGGCCATTTCGTCCGTGCTTTCGAGCGGACGAACGACGCACTTGAAGCCGCCCTTCAGCTCCATGTCCTTTGGATAATCCATCAAGGCGAGGTCGAGTGACATAATCGGGTGATTCAGACGCGGGGGCAAGATTGAGCGAGCGCGGGCCGAAGGGCAAGCACGGACAGG
>CAZZAQ010000627.1:0-3584 GCA_964652165.1 uncultured Bifidobacterium sp. | reverse complement strand
AAAATCCGCCAAACCACAACGGGTTGATGCCGGTTGAGTCAAGTGCATAGCCCTACTTTAGAATGGTTGCCAAAAGTCATTTCCGAAATGGTGGGCGGCGCCCTGCTGGGCGCCGCGGCAAACCGGCAGGTTTGCCCCACCATTTCGGAAATGACTTTTGGCAATCACTGTAGTCGCCGGCGCCTGTCGCCCGGCAGCACATCCTATGGACGTCAAACTGCCCGAGCTGGGCGAAAGCGCCGAAGGCGGCACCGTCGTCAGCATCCTCGTCAAAGAGGGCGACGCCGTTGACAAAGGCCAGACCATCCTCGAATTAGAAAACGAAAAGGCCGTCGCGCCGATCCCCGCCCCGGCCGCGGGTGTCGTCGGCCAAATTCGCGTCAAGGAAGGCGAGCGCGTCGCCGTTGGCCAAACCCTCCTGACGCTGCGGGAAGCCGATGGTCCCTCCGCGCCCGCTCCGTCCTCCGCTGCGCCGAAATCCCTCGCAAGGCCCACGGCGGTCGCCGCGGCGGACCCACGACCCGCTCCCGCTCCCGCCGCTTCCGAAGCCGTCCTCGCACTGCCGGTCGACGGCCCCGTTCCTCCGGCGTCGCCGGACATTCGCCGCATCGCGCGCGAACTGGGCATCGACCTCCGGCGCGTGCGCGGCAGCGAGAGCGGCGGGCGCGTCGTGATGGCCGATTTGCGCGGCTACATCGCCCGGCTCCACGCACTGGCCGCCCAGCCCAAAGCAGCGCCCGGCGCCGCCGCCAGGCCCGCGGCCGAACCGGTGGATTTTTCCAAGTGGGGTCCAGTCACCCGGAAGTCGCTGTCGCCGCTGCGCAAAACCATCGCGCGGCGCATGGTCGAGAACTGGAATTCCATCCCCCACGTCACCCAGTTCGATGAAGCGGACATCACCGCGCTGATGGAGCTGCGGAAACAATTCGCCGCCGATTATGAAAAACGCGGCGCCCGCCTCACGCTCACTAGCTTCGCCCTCAAAGCCGTCGTCGCCGCGCTCAAGAAACATCCCATTTTCAACGCCAGCCTCGACGAAGCCACCGGCGAAGTCGTCTTCAAGGATTACTTCCACATCGGCCTGGCCGTCGATACCGAGCAAGGCCTCCTGGTGCCGGTCATTCGCGACGTGGACAAGAAATCGCTCTTCCAACTCTCGAAAGACGTGCAGGAACTCGCCGACAAAGCCCGCGACCGCAAGATCACGCTCGATGAGATGCGCGGCGGCACCTTCACCATCTCGAATCAGGGCGGCATCGGCGGCGCCCACTTCACGCCCATCGTGAACAAGCCCGAGGTCGCCATTCTCGGTCTTGGCCGGGGCGCGCTCAAGGCCGTCGTGAAGGAGAAGCAAATCCAGCAAAGGCTGATGATGCCCCTCGCGATCTCTTACGATCACCGACTCATCGACGGCGGCACCGCGGCGCGATTCGCCGTGGATCTCCTTGCGGCGTTCGAGGCGTTCAGCTCGGCGGACTTGAAACTGGGTTGAATGGAGTGATGGAGTATTGGATTGATGGAGAATTGGAGTAGTGGAGTAATGGAGTAATGGAAACGCAGTTCAAAAACAAGAACCGTGGCTACCAGCAGTTGCGCGTTTGGGACGACGCGATTGATTACTACGGCGCGACGAGTCGCGTGTTCCGTCCGTTCCCATACGAGTTGAAGCGGGTTGCCTCGCAAGCAATCGCCTCGGCCGATTCGGTTCATCGCAACATCGCCGAAGGCTACTGCCGTCGGTCTTTGCGCGAATATCTCAACTTCCTCAACTACGCGCTGGGTTCTCTCGGTGAATCCGTCTCCGGCCTTCACGCCTACCACAAGGCAAGCCAGATTACAGAGGCTGATTTCAACGCCCTGAACGCCCTCGCCTACAAAATCGAAAACGGCCTTCTCCGTCTCGTCGAAAGCCTCGAACGAAAACAAATGACCGGCGACTGGATCGACCATCTTGTCCTCAAGGAGAGCAACGTTGCCTACGGTTCCACCTCCGAGTAACCCACCGCTCCATTACTCCAACACTCCATTACTCCACCACTCCATCACTCCATCACTCCCCTCCCCCATTCCCCCTCCCCATGGACCCAATCAAAACGGAACTTGTCGTTGTCGGCGCCGGCCCGGGCGGATACGCCGCGGCGTTCTACGCCGCTGACCTTGGCAAGAAAGTCATCCTGGTCGAGCAGGACAAACGCCTCGGAGGCGTCTGCCTCAACCGCGGTTGTATTCCATCCAAGGCGTTGCTTCACGCGACTGAATTGATCGCGGAAGCTCACGACTCGGCCGCCCGCGGCATCACCTTCGCCCCGCCTCAACTCGATGTCGCCAAACTTCGGGCCTGGAAGGAGGCCATCCTCACCAAGCTCGGCCAGGGCATCGCCGGACTCGCCCAACGCCGCGGTGTCCAGGTCATGCACGGGCGCGGTTACTTTGAAGACTCCCGCACCTTGCGCGTCGAGACCGAAGCGGGGCAGCAATTCGTCCAGTTCGAAAAGGCGATCATCGCCGTCGGCTCCAAACCGGCCCTGCCGAAGGCGTTCGACCTGGGCAACCCGCGCATCATGACCTCCACCGAGGCGCTCGAGATCGAGGACGTGCCGGCCGATCTGCTCGTCATCGGCGCCGGCTACATCGGGATGGAACTGGGCACCGTTTATGCCCGCCTCGGCAGCCGCGTCACCGTCGTCGAGGCCCTCGACTCCATCCTCACCGGCGCGGACGCCGACCTTGCCCGGCCCGTCGTGAAGTTCGCCGAGAAAGCCTTCAAACAACTTCGCGTGAAGACGAAAGTCGCGAAGCTGGCCACGGCCGGCAAGCAGATCAAAGCCGTCATCGACGACGGCAGCGGCGCGCTCAAGGAGGAGCTTTACGACCGCGTGCTCGTCAGCGTCGGCCGCGTGCCGAATGCCGCCGACCTCGGCCTGGAAAACACGAAGGTCGAGCGCGACGACAAAGGCTTCATCAAGGTCAACTCGCGGCTCGAAACCACCGATCCCGCCATCAGCGCCATCGGCGACATCGCTGGCGGCGTGCTCCTGGCCCACAAAGCCCACAAGGAAGCCCGCGTGGCCGTCGAGGCCTTCTGCGGCGAGTCGAGCGCGTGGGAGAACATCGTGGTCCCCGCCGTGGTCTTCACCGATCCCGAAGTCGCCTGGGCCGGCCTCACCGAAGCGGAGGCCGCCGCGCAGGGCCGCAAAGTGGAGATTGTGAAATTCCCCTGGGGCGCCTCCGGCCGCGCGCTCACTTTCGACCGCATCGACGGCCTGACGAAACTCATCATCGATCCCGAGACCGAACGCATCCTGGGCGTGGGCATCGTCGGCCACGGCGCGGGCGAACTCATCGCCGAAGGGACGCTGGCCATCGAGATGGGCGCGACGGCCCGCGACCTGGCCGAGACCGTTCACCCGCACCCCACCCTCAGCGAGACCCTGATGGAAGCGGCCGAGTTGTTCTTCGGCCACGCCACTCACGCCTACATCCGCAAGCGCAGCACGGAATAGGGGTCGCCTCCGCACACTGCTATGAGTGGTAGGGCCATCGCGCTGCGATGGCCCCGCCCGCGCAGAGCGGGCGGAACGGAC
>CAZZAQ010000626.1:0-3591 GCA_964652165.1 uncultured Bifidobacterium sp. | reverse complement strand
ATGTTCGTGGACCTGCCCAAGGAATTCAAAGGCACGCACATGAGCCGCTTCCTCGAAGTGCTCAACGCCCACGGCCGAGTGGTCCACGTCGAGAACATCGAGGGAATCCTCTTCGCGATGCAGAAAAAACTGCACTCGGCCACGTCGCACCTGGAGATGGAGTTTCCGTTCTTTCTGGACAAACGCGCGCCCGTCTCCGGGTTGAGCAGCTTGATGGATTACACCGCCCGATTCGACGCCACCGCCTGCGGCAAGGAGATCGATTTCGTGCTTACCGTGAAGGCCGGCGTGACGACCCTTTGTCCGTGCTCCAAATCCATCAGCGCCTACGGGGCTCACAACCAGCGCGGCGAGGTGACGGTGCGGATCCGGTCAACGAAAGCGATTTGGATCGAGGACCTCATCAGCATCATCGAAAGCAGCGCCAGTTCCGAGCTGTTCGCATTGCTCAAACGCCAGGATGAAAAGGCTGTCACCGAGAGGGCGTACGAAAACCCGGTATTCGTCGAGGACCTCGTTCGGAACATCGCCCTCAAGCTCAACGCACATCCCGATGTCTCCTGGTTCAAGGCCGAGGCGGAGAACTACGAGAGCATTCACAACCACAACGCCTACGCCTGCATCGAAAAGGGCTGAACGAGGCGGAGTGGTGGCGGGACCGGTCGCATCCCAATTTGTTGCAACTGGCAGGCGCCTCTCATTAGCACCCGGCTTTAGCCGGGTGGGAGAGTTGGCGGAAGCGGCTCAACCGCATTACCCGGATATTTCACACTCGCTTCGAGTGCCGAATCGCCGGTTTCATTAACACCTCGCTTTAGCGGGGTGTATGCGCGTAGGAGGTGGTCGAAACCGTTTCAACGGATTTGACAGGGTGTGAGAAACCGTTGAAACGGTTTCTCGTCTCGCCCCGCCCGAACACCCCGCTAAAGCGGGGTGCTAATAAGAGGAGACTCTACGAGACGAGGAACGTGTGAAATATCCGGGTAAAGCGGTTGAAGGCGGCCGGTCCCTCGATTCACCCGGCTGAAGCCGGGTGCTAATGAGAGAATGAGCGCTGCAACAAATTGAGATGTGCTCTGCCGGGGCGGCCGGCTCAGCATTTTCTTCACAATTCCGGGGGCACAGCCTACGCTCCCGCCGTGACCACGCGATCCCTTCTCCTGTCTCTCGCTAACGTAGCTGCGACCGTGAGGTCGCAGGCAGGATTCGTTACTGATGTCATAACCCATCCAAGTGCCCGACGCACTCCTTCGCCGTCCCGCGACCTCACGGTCGCAGCTACTCCAAGGAGATGCCTTCTCCTTGCCTGCGGGCTTTTTGTCGCCCTTTTGGTGTTCGCTACCGCTGCGCGTGCCGAGGCTCCGCGCGTGCTGCCGGTGGGCCAGCAGCCAAATGATATTCGGCTCCAGCCATTGAAAGATCTCGACGGCTATTTCCCCTTCACGCCGCCGGAGTCGAAGGCGGAGTGGGAGAAACGGGCCGAGCGCGTGCGCCGGCAGATTCTCGTGTCGCAGGGGTTGTGGCCGATGCCGACGAAGACGCCGCTCAATGCGGTCATTCACGGCCGCATCGACCGCGCCGAGTATTCCGTGGAAAAGGTCTTCTTCGAGAGCGCGCCGGGATTCTTCGTCACGGGAAACCTTTACCGGCCGAAGAACGCCCAGGGCAAAGCGCCTGGCGTGCTCTTCGCCCACGGACACTGGGCCAACGCGCGGCTGTCCGAATCGGGCGACGCCGAACTTTTGCGCGAGATTGCCACCGGCGAGGAGCGATTCGAGGAGGGGGGGCGCAGCCGCTTCCAGTCGATGTGCGTGCAACTGGCCCGGATGGGTTGCGTCGTCTGGCAATGGGACATGCTCGGCAACTCGGACGCGCAGCAGCTCTCGGCGGACTTGGTTCACGGCTTCAAGAAGCAGCGGCCCGAGATGAACACGACGGAGAACTGGGGCCTGTTCAGCCCACAGGCCGAGGCGCACCTCCAAAGCGCGATGGGCCTCCAGACGTGGAACGCGATCCGTTCGCTCGACTTTCTCCTGAGCCTGCCCGAAGTGGACGCCGAACGCATCGCCTGCACCGGCGCCAGCGGGGGCGGCACGCAGACGTTCATCCTGAGCGCGATCGATCCGCGAGTGACGCTGGCCTTCCCCGCCGTGATGGTCAGCACCGCGATGCAAGGCGGCTGCACTTGCGAGAATGCCTCCCTTCTCCGCGTGGGCACGGGAAATATCGAGTTCGCCGGCCTCTTCGCGCCCAAGCCGCTGGGGATGACCACCGCCAACGACTGGACGAAGGAGATGGCCTCGAAAGGCTTCCCCGAACTCAAGCAGCTCTACACCTTGCTCGGCGCGCCCAACAACGTGACGCTCCACCGAGGCGAACATTTTCCCCACAACTACAACGCGGTCTCCCGCTGCGCCTTCTATGGCGTATTGAACAGGCACTTCAAACTTGGGCTCAAGGAACCGGTCATCGAGCGCGATTACTCGCGGCTCAAGAAGGACGAACTCACCGTCTGGGACGCCCAACATCCCGCGCCCAAGGCCGCCGACCCGGACTTCGAGCGCAAGCTGCTCCGGTGGTTTCACGACGACGCCCAGGGGCAACTCGCCCAAGCGGCGCGGTCACCCGGGCGCTTCAGCGAAGTCGCCGCCAGGGGCGTCGAGATTCTCCTCGGCCGCACCTTGGCCGACGTGGGCGAGGTCGCGTGGGAGGAGGCGAAAAAGGCCGATCGCGGCTCGTGGCTTGAAATGAGCGGCCTGCTTCGGAACAAGACTCACGGCGAGGAACTCCCTGCTGTCTTCTGCTACCCGAAGGATTGGAACGGAACGACCGTGGTGTGGCTCGGAGCTGACGGCAAGTCGAGCCTCTACGCCGGCGGCTCGCTGCAAGCCGACGTGCAGAAGCTGCTCGATTCCGGCGCGACCGTCCTGGGCGTGGACTTGCTTCACCAAGGCGAATTCCTCGCAGACGGCAAAGCCTTAACCCAGACCGGCCGAGTCAAAAACTCGCGCGAAGCCGCCGCCTACACCTTCGGCTACAACCAGGCCCTCTTCGCCCAGCGCGTCCACGACGTCCTCACCGTGGTGCGATTCATCAAGACCCACGAGCGCCAGACGAAGCACCTGGCGGTCGTCGGCCTGGAGGGCACTGGCCCGATTGTGGCCGCCGCGCGCGCCGTCAGCGGCGACGCCATCCAGCGCGCCGTCATCGACACCGAGGGCTTCCGTTTCGGCCAGGTGCTGAACAGCCACGATCCGAACTTCCTGCCCGGGGGCGCGAAGTATGGGGACCTTCCCGTTTTCTTCACGCTCGCCGTCCCCGCCCCGACGCTGCTTCTTGGTGAAAAGTCCGCCATCGCAGGAAGCACGCTGGCTCAAGCTTCCGACGAGAAGACCGCCCGTGCAGAAGCGGCTCGATTCGTGGCGGTGAAGTGAAACCGGCTTTCTGAGGCGCATTTGACGAACCGGGAAGCGAAGCGGGGCAGTTCCAACGCACTGCTGCCGGTTCTCTGGGGCGCATCTCACTTTCTGGCGAGTTCAAATGGATCGGTTGGTTTGTGGGGCTGAGGGCCGGCCAGCCTGAAAGGCTGCA
>CAZZAQ010000625.1:0-3600 GCA_964652165.1 uncultured Bifidobacterium sp. | reverse complement strand
CAACACGGGACAAAGCGCCGGCACCCCCGACGCCGACATCGACGCGCCCGAGGCCTGGGACATCCAGAACCTGGCGACGAACATCATCGTGGCCTTCACCGACACCGGTTTGCGCATCACCCATCAGGACCTCGCGCCCAACTTGTGGACCAATCCCGGCGAATCGGGCGGCGGCAAGGAAACCAACAACATCGACGACGACCTCAACGGCTACATCGACGATGTGCATGGCATCAATGCGGTGAACAACACCGGCGACTTGATCGACGAATACAATCATGGCACGCACGTCGCCGGCATCGCAGGCGCCGTGGGCAACAACGGCCTGGGCGTCTGCGGCATCGCGTGGAAATCGCAGATCATGCCGCTCAAATTCATCTCGGGCGGCATGGGCACGGATTCCGATCTGGCCATGTGCCTGGACTACGCCCGGCAGCACGGCGCCAAGGTGATCAACTCCAGCGTCGTCTCGGCGATGTCCTCGGCCACGCTCTCGAACGCCTATTCGACCGTGCGCCTGGCCGGCATCGTCGTTTGCGCGGCGGCCGGCAACAATGCATCGGACAACGACGTGACTCCCCTCTACCCGGCCAGCTACAAGATGGACAATATTCTGGCCGTGACCTCGACCGACCGCAACGACCTGAGGTACCCCTTCGACAACTACGGCCTGACTTCGGTTCACCTTGGCGCACCTGCTGTCGGGATTTACTCGACCTGGCCCTCGGCCGACAACGCCTACGAGTTCAACACCGGCACGTCGATGGCCGCGCCCATGGTCGCTGGCGCCGCAGCGTTGCTTCGCGCCCGTTTCCCCACCGAAACCGCGCCGCAGATTGTCGCGCGCATCCTCGGTTCGGTGGATCCGTTGCCCAGCCTCGCCGGCAAGTGCGTCACCGGCGGCCGGCTCAATCTCCGGAAAGCGCTCGACGTGGCGACGATGCCGTTATTCGACTTCACCAACGCGCCGTTCGCCTGGGTGCCGACCAACGGGATGACCGCGATGACATTTGCCACCAGCGACGCCGTCAACGGCCCCTTTCCTCTCCCCTTCTCGCTGCCTTTCCACGGCAAGTCCTACAACCAGGTCTGGGTCAGCGCCAACGGCTTGCTCGGCGTCACCAACGCCGGGCTGGACGTGAGCATGAACGCCAACATCCCCCAGACGAACACGCCCAACGCCATTTATCCATATTGGGACAACTTGAACCCCGCCCTGGCCGGCAGCGTCTGGTGCGGCGCCGCAGGGGCCGCGCCCAACCGCAAATGGGTCGTGAGCTGGGTCGACGTGCCGCACATGAACAACGCGGCGACGCTGTTCACCTTCCAGGTGATCCTCCACGAAAGCGGCCACGTCGGCTTCCAATATCTCCAGGTCGAGACCGGCTCAGGCACCCTCGTCAAAGCCCGGAACGCGACCGTCGGCATCGAGGATCCGTCCGGCCTGTTCGCCTCGCGCTACACGCTCAACGGCGTGCCGAACCTGCTCACCAATACCCAGGCGCTCGTCTTCACGCCGCAGGTCGTCAATCATCCCGCGCCTGGGTTGCAAGCGCAGTCGGGGCCGCTTCCGGGCCAAATCCAGTTGCGAATTTCGGGCGAACCGGCGCAGCCCGGCGCCATCCTCTTCTCCTCCGATCTCGCGGGTTGGTCGATGATTTATTCGAACCGCCTCCCCGCCTCGGGCCTCGCCACCTTCACCGAAACCAACTCCGCCCCGCAACGGTTCTACCGCGCGGTCAGCGGGCCATTCCTGCCGTAGTGCGACCCGTCCGTAGCCGCGACCGTGAGGTCGCGGACACAACGTAGGGCAGGCGTCTCGCCTGCCCTGGCCGCGCAGCGGCCAGAAGGGGACGCGCCTACGGCGCTGGGCAGGCGAGACGCCTGCCCTACGGAGCGGCGCACCCGTTTGATTGACCGGCGCGGTCCGCGCCGTCAAACTGCCGCACGCTTTTTGCATGAACCACTCCCGATGCATCGCCTTCGCGTCCGCGGCATGGCTGGTCTTCGCCGCGCTGGATTCTCCGGCGGCGGACAAGATCGAGTTCACCCGCGACATCCAGCCCATGCTCGAATCGACCTGCGTCAGTTGCCACAAGCCCGGCAAGGCCGAAGGCAACCTCACCCTCCTGACCCGCGCCGAGGCGCTCAAGGGCGGCGACACTGGCGCGGCCATCCTCGCCGGCCGACCGGCCGACAGCCCGCTCTACAAACTTACCATACTGCCCAAGGACCACGACGACATCATGCCGCCCAAGGGCGATCCGCTGACGAAGCGCCAGACCGAAGCGCTCCGGCTCTGGCTTGAACAAGGCGCCGAATGGCCGGAGGGCCTCACGCTCAAGCAGCGCCCGCGCGTGAAATTCCGGGATGACATCCAGCCGCTGCTCGAATTGAACTGCGTTGCCTGCCATCGCGAGGGCCACTCAAAGGGCGGTTTGCGGCTGGACGAGCGCGAGCTGGCCTTCAAAGGCGGCGACAGCGGCCCTGGCATCGTGCCATTCCAGCCCAAGCAGAGTCCGATCTACACCTCGACCACGCTGCCCGCCGACGACGACGCCCTGATGCCCCCGGCCAAGAAGGGCGGGCCATTGCCGAAGGAGAAAATCGAATTGCTCGCCAGTTGGATCGAGCAAGGCGGCTCCTGGCCGGATGGAGTCGTGCTTTCCCCCAAGAAGCCCGAGGAAGTCGCTGTGGATGAGCCGACGGTTGTCTCGAACATTTACAAGAAAATCATGGCGAACCTGCGCGTCACGAAGGAGGCCGACATGAAAATCTACACAAACAGCATCCCCGGCACTACCGTGACCTACTCCATGACGCCGATTCCGGGTGGCGAATTCCAACTCGGCAGCCCCGAGGGCGAGAAGGGCCGCAAGCCCGATGAAGGCCCGCGGGTCAAGTTGACCATCGCCCCATTCTGGATGGGACAGTGCGAGGTGACTTGGAACGAATACGAATTGTTCAATTTCCCCGAACAGGAGATCGCGATGACGAGCGAGACGAACAGCCCCTATCTCGACAAGGTCTCGGACGCCGTGAGTCGCCCGACCAAGCCGTATGTCGAGATGAGCTTCGGCATGGGCAAGGTCGACACCCCCACCATCTCCATGACCCAGCACGCTGCCAACAAGTATTGCGAATGGCTCAGCGCCAAGACGGGGCACTATTATCGCCTTCCGACCGAGGCTGAATGGGAATACGCCGCCCGCGCCGGGACGACCACGGCCTACTTTTTTGGCGACGATCCGTTCCAGCTCCCTCCCGGGATGAGCACGCCCGCAACCGTCCGCGAATTCACCGGCACGGTCGAATGCCGGAGCGGGGGCGGCGGCTCGTGGCTTCCCGTGAAAGTCGGACAGGGCCTGAACGCGGGAGACAAGCTTCGCACCGGCCCCAAGAGCACTGCTCTGGTTGAAGTGGCCTACCGTGCCCCTGTGCGGCTCCGGGAGAAGTCCACTCTCGACATCCGCCCTGCCGACTACATCGGCCAGTTCGCCTGGTGGGACCGCAACAGCGATTTCAAATACCAGAAGGTCGGCCGCAAGAAACCGAATCCATGGGGCTTGTACGACATCTACGGCAACGTCATCGAGTGGT
>CAZZAQ010000624.1:696-3607 GCA_964652165.1 uncultured Bifidobacterium sp. | reverse complement strand
AACAGGTCGGTCGAGATCGCTTCCGGGAGGTGCGACTTGAGGTTGCCGATGCCCGAACCGATCTCCACGATGCGCCCCGGCAGCGAGCGGTCGATCAGCCCGATAATCCGCCGGTAGAACGAGGCGTAGATTTCCCTTAACAGCGGCTTGGATTCCCACGCCCGGCGGTTGCGCTCGATCTCGGTCTGGTGCTGGCCGAGCGGAAGGCTCATCAGCGAAACTTGAAGCGGCGTGCGCCGAACCACGTCATCCGCAGCAACAGCCAGCCGTGTCGCCACCGATGAATGTTGGTCGTGCCGTAACTGCGCGCCTGGTAGCGGATGGGCAATTCGACGATCTTCAGGTTCTGCCGGGCGGCGCCGAACAGGAGATCGAAATCGCCGAACGGATCGAAATCGCCGAAATAGGCCCGGTTGGCGGCGATGAGTTCGTAGTGGGATCGAAACAGCGCCTTGGTGCCGCACAGCGTGTCCTTGAGCGGTTGGCCGAGCAGCCAGGAGAATGCGACGCCGAAGCATTTGTTGGCGATCATGTTCAGGAACTGCATCGCCTGGTCCTGCATCGGGTAGACCAGCCTGCAGCCGTTGACGAATTCCCCCTGGTTGCGGCGAAGCACTTCGTAAAACTTGGGCAACTCCTCGGGAGGCATCGTCAGGTCGGCGTCGAGGATGATGATGATCTCCCCGGTGGCCTGCTCGAAGGCTTCGCGAACCGCGCCGCCTTTGCCGGCGGACTGTTGCTTGAGGACCTTGATGCGCCGATGCGGGTACTTCGACTGGACGCGCTGGAGTTCCTCCCAGGTGCTGTCCGTCGAGTGGCCTTCGATGAAGATCAACTCCGTGCCGGCGCCCAGCTCGGGAGTGCGCAGGACGGCGGGCTCGATGTTGCCCGCTTCGTTGCGCGCCGGGATGACGACTGAGCAGGTGTAATGCCGGTCCTCCCCCGGCAGTGGACGCGGGCGCGCGACAACGAAGATGGAAAGGCAAAAATGCTTCAGCAGCGGCGCCAGCCAGCGATTGAGCACCGGCTCAAGCAGCGGCGTCTTCGCCGGCCAGAGGATGCGCGTCTCCGTACGGATGATTTCCCAGCCCGCGAGATTGAGCAGCCCCTTCATGTCGGCGAGCGACAGCCAGTTCTGGGGCGGCGTGAGTGACTTGGCGCCGAGGCGCTCGGCGAGGGTGAGCAGCGGACGCCAGAGACTGTTCTGGAAGTTGAGGACCAGCCGGGTCTGCGGGGTGGCGCTGTGCTGGACGTTCTCGAGGAGGGACTGCACGTCGGGCAAATCGTTGACGAGGTCGGAAAGGACGATGTAATCGAACCGCTCGTCGCCGCGGAACGCCGCCGCGTCGGCCTCGTGGAATTCCAGTTCCGGATGCCGTTCGCGGGCCTGCGCGAGCGTCGCCGGGCTGAAGTCCACTCCCACGCCTCGCGCCGGCTTCACGGCTGCCAGGAGGTCGCCCAGGCCGCAGCCCATTTCAAGCACGCGCCGGCCGGGCGGGATGATGAAGGAGAAGTACTTCTCGAGCAGGCGGTGGTAGAAGCGCCGGGCAGCGCGTGGACGCTGCGGAGCGTGTTGCTCGTGGAAGCCGCGGCGGTCAGTCATCGCGGTTTCTCCTATCGAAAACGGATCGCCGAAGCCAGCGAAAGATGGCGCGCGCCGCGCGTGCGGCGAAGGCATCCGTGCGAAATTCGTAACCATGCAATGGAAAACCACGAATGGACACGAATAGACACGAATCCGGCCGAGGATACGGATTCCACGGATTCCACGGATTGGCGCTGAATCAATCCGTGAGAATCCGTGCAATCCGTGTCGGGCGCATCCTGACACTGCCCCCGGACCTCTCCCTCTCCCCGCGACGCAGGAGCGGAGAAGGGCCATCGCTGGATCCAACGGCCCTCCTCTCCCCGACCCTCTCCTCCCTCGGAGGGAGGAGAGGGGGTCCGCCGGCGGCGAATGGGGGCAGTGTCGAGATGCGCCCATCCGTGTCCTTACCATTCGTGTGAATTCGTGTCCATTCGTGATTGGAAGGAATCGTTTCGACTCATCGGCGGGGCGCGCCGGCCGATGAAGTGGGGATGAAGGATTCAGGAAGAGTTCCGGCGGCCGGCTGCGCGGCAGAGGCGTTGCTGGCCGACGTTGTCCACCCGACGGCCCAGGACGGGACGCGCGCGGAGGCGTGGGACCAGTGGTTCACTCCGTGGCGATTTGCGGGGCTGCTTTGTCTCTTCATTATGGCGGCGTATCCGGAGGTCGTGCTCGGATCGCATACGTTCTTCTATCGGGATTACGGCGTGTTCGGTTATCCCTTGGCGCACTATCACCGGGCCGCATTCTGGAACGGCGAATTTCCATTGTGGAACCCGCTCAGCAATTGCGGTCTGCCGCACTTCGCGCAGTGGAACACGATGGTGCTCTATCCGCTGTCTGTCGTGTACCTTGTAGTGCCGATGCCGTGGGCGTTGGGCTTATTTTGCCTGGGGCACCTGGTCCTCGCCGGGTTGGCCATGTACAGCCTGGCGCACCGCTGGACGGGCAACCGCTTTGCCGCCAGCGCGGCGGGCCTGGGCTACGCGTTGAACGGCTTGATGCTCCACTCGCTCATGTGGCCGAACAACATCGCAGCGCTGGCCTGGATGCCGTTCGTGGTACTCCTCACGGAGCGGGCCGCTCGCGAAAGAACCCGCGCGCTGCCGCTCGCCGCGCTGGCCGGCGCGGTGCAAATGCTGTCGGGTGCTCCGGAAGTGATTCTGTTTACCTGGCTGATCGCGGCGGCGGTTTGCGTGACGGCCCGGGAGTCGCCCTGGCCGAGACGTTGCGGGCTCCTCCTCCTGGCAGGGTTGCTCGTTGCGGCATTGACCGCCGTGCAGTTGCTGCCGTTCCTCGACCTGGTGACGCACTCTCAACGGG
>CAZZAQ010000624.1:0-686 GCA_964652165.1 uncultured Bifidobacterium sp. | reverse complement strand
TTCCACTGCACCCCGTCCGTCATCGGCGTGTTTTCCCAGGATGCGCAGCAGTGGACGTCGAGCTACTACGTGGGAATCGGGTTGACCGCACTGGCGTTGCTTGGGGCGACACACTGGCGCGACCGGCGCTGCCAGGTGCTGGGCATTGCAGCGTTGATGGGTCTGTGGCTGGCGCTGGGCAGCGCGGGCGGCCTTCACACGGCGCTCAAAAAGGTCATTCCGATCTTCGAGTTGGTGCGGTTTCCGATCAAATTCGTCGTCGTCGCGGTATTTGCGCTGCCCTTGCTAGGCGCGCTGGCCCTGGCGCGCTGGCAGGCGGCAGCCGCGAATGAACGCGGGCGTCTGCGACGGTGCTGGATTTGGATCGGATTGATTTTGGGTGCGGCCGCGGTCTGCATCGTTGCAGTCGCTCGGTCACACCCCGTGCCGAACGAACAATGGGCCGTGACGTGCCGAAGCGGTGTCACCCGAGTAGCGCTGCTGTGCGCGGTCCTGCTGGGGGTGATCGGATTGCCGCTGGCGCACGGCGCGCGGGGACTTTGGCTGCGCCTGGGCCTGGTCGCGACGCTGGGGGTCGATGCGCTCACGCACACGCCGCGGCAAAATCCAACCGTGCCCGTCGAAACCCTGGCTGCGGGGGCGGTGTCACGCGAGTGGATAACGGCGGAGGGGTCCCGCGCCATGGT
>CAZZAQ010000623.1:0-3607 GCA_964652165.1 uncultured Bifidobacterium sp. | reverse complement strand
GGGCCATCGCAGCGCGATGGCCCTACCAGTCATAGCAGTGTCCGGATGCGCCCGAGAAGCAAAAACTGGCAAAACGAGGGTTGACACCCAAAACCCTTTTTGGTCCTATCTGCGTCCCTTTTGGGAAAACGACTTATGTACGCCGTCATTGAAACCGGTGGAAAGCAGTATCGCGTGGCGCCCGGCGACACGCTCGAAATCGAGCGTCTCAGCACGGAACCCGGAACGCCGCACACGTTCGACCGTGTGCTGTTTGTGAACGACGAAGGCCGGGTTGCCGTCGGCGCGCCTACGGTGTCCGGCGCCCAGGTGACGGCTGACGTGCAGGAACATTTCCGCGGAGAAAAGAAGCTCACGTTCAAAATGAAGCGCCGCAAGGGTTATCACAAAAGCATCGGCCACAGGCAGGAACTGACCCGCGTCAAGATTACTGCGATCAAAGGATAGGTTTATGGCACACAAAAAAGGTCAGGGCAGCGTCCGGAACGGCCGCGACAGCCACAGCAAGCGGCTGGGAGTGAAACGCTACGGCGGGCAGTTCGTCACCGCGGGCAGCATCCTCATCCGCCAGCGCGGCACGAAGTTTTATGCCGGAGCCAACGTCGGGACCGGACGCGATTGGACTCTCTTCGCGCTGGTCGACGGCAAAGTCGCCTTCGACAAGGACAGCCGCCGGGTGAACGTCGTCCCGGCGGCACCAGAAGGCTCGAACAACTGACGACGGCCGGGGGGGAAGGGGTGATGGAGTAATGGAGTAATGGAGTAATGGAGTGCTGGGGTGATGGAGTAGTGGAGTGGTGGAGTATTGGAGTAGTGGAATAATGGGTTCGGCGTCAGATCGCATCGCCGCATCACTCCAATACTCCATCACTCCAATACTCCATCACTCCAATACTCCATCACTCCAATACTCCATCACTCCACTCCCCCCGTTCCTCCCCCGCCATGTTCATCGACGAAATCAAAGTCTTCGCTCGCGCCGGTCACGGCGGGAAGGGCTGCGTGGCGTTTCATCGCGAAACGTTCGTGCCCAAGGGCGGCCCCAGCGGCGGCAATGGCGGCCGCGGCGGCAGCGTCATCCTCCAGGCAGACCACGATCTGAACAACCTCATCGGGCAGTATTACCAGCCCAGGCTCATCGCAGAGGAAGGCGAGTTTGGGATGGGCAGCGGCTGTGACGGGCGCGCCGGCAAAGACCTCATCGTCAAGGTCCCCTGCGGCACGGTCGTTTGGCGACTGCCTGCGTCGGGCGGGCCTCTCGCGGCAGCCGACGACGAGGAAGCCCCCCCGAAGGCCGCGAAGTTCCAGGCGGCGATCCGCGAGCGTCCCATCCTTCGCGCCGCAAGTGGCGCACAAGCCATGGAATACGATTTGGCCGCGCAGCCCGAAGGCGCTTCACCGGCGCCAGTCGGCGACAAGGGCCAACAGGTGGCTGACCTCACGCAGCACGGGCAGCAGTTTGTCCTCTGCAACGGCGGTCGTGGCGGGCTGGGCAACCGCAACTTCGCGACCGCCGTCCGCCAGACCCCGCGCTTTGCCCAGCCCGGCGAAGCGGGAGAGGAAGGCGAATTCTTCTTCGAACTCCGCATCATCGCTGACGTCGGCCTGATCGGCTGGCCGAATGCCGGCAAGTCGACCCTGCTCACCGCGATTTCGCGAGCGCGTCCGAAGGTCGCCGCGTATCCGTTCACCACGCTGACGCCGCAGATTGGCATCGTCGAATACCCGAAGGATTACCATCGCCTCACGGTGTGCGACGTGCCCGGCGTCGTAGAGGGGGCGCACCGGAACGTCGGGCTTGGCCACGCCTTCCTGCGCCACATCCAGCGCTGCAAAGTCCTGGTGCTCCTCCTGGATATGGCCGGCGCCGACGGACGCGCGCCGTGGGACGACTACCGGCAACTGCTCAAGGAGCTCGAACTCCACGACCCCGCGCTGCTCGGCAAGCCGCGCTACGTTGTCGCCAACAAGATGGACGAACCCGCCGCCGCGGCGAACCTCAAGACCTTCAAGCGCAAGTTTCGCAACATGGCCGTGCTGCCGATTGCCGCGGGATTCGACGACGGCATCGACGAGTTCAAGCGACTCATTCGCGACGCCGTCACGGAAGCGCAACGCGCCGGCGCATGAAGCTTCCGCAGGCTGTCTGAGCCTTCGTTGACGACTTCCCTCACCTCGCCCTGCAACGGTAGCGCCGCGATCACGCCGGTGGGCCGTGCATCCCCAAGTTGTTGGTTGGGTCGTAGTCCGCAGGCGGCTTCTCCCTCTCCCCGTCGGACGGGGAGAGGGTTGGGGAGAGGGGACTCCTTGCAGAGTTGACGGCCCTCCTCTCCCCGCCCCTCTCCTCCCTCCGAGGGAGGAGAGGGAGAAACCACCACCAACTTCCGGATGCACCGGCCGGTGGGAATAGAAAGAAAATGCCATTGAAAATGGCACTCCCACACAGCACAATGGGAGCGACGATTATGAGCACCGTTCAAGTCGAACTCGCTGAAGAACTCCTCACCGTGGCGGGCCTGCCGGACGGAACACCCTCTCGCTCTGCCGCCAAACTTATCGCGCTTGAACTGTTACGCGAGCATCGCATCTCGCTTGGCAAAGCGGCGGAACTGGCAGGCGTCTCTGTGGAAGAGTTCATGGCCTTCTCCGCGCAACGCGAAGTTCCACTGCACTACACTCTGGCCGACTGGGAAGCCGACCAAGTCACAGCGCGTGAACTCAAGCCTTGCCATCATTGATGAACGAGCGGCGCGATTGCTTGCGGCGCAACATGGCGTCAAAGTCATGGGATGCGTTGGGCTGTTGGAGACCTGTCATCGTCAGGGCCGCCTGAGCGATTTGCGGGCGGCCTACCGGCAATTGCTAGCGCAAGGCATTCACATCGACCGGGAGATTCTCAACCGGAGCTTGGTCGCCCTGAACCTGCCGACTTTGTAAGTTGGCCGAGCACGATGGGCCTCTGGAACTGCGCGGCGTTGACGACGGCCAACCCGCGCGCGCCGAACGGTAGTGTAACGGCCTTCGCTGGCGAAGGCACTCCCAGCGCGAACCTCTTATGCTGAAAGCCGGAATTGTCGGCTTGCCCAACGTCGGCAAGTCCACCCTGTTCAACGCCTTGACCCGCACCCGCAAGGCCGAGGCGGCCAATTATCCCTTCTGCACCATCGATCCCAACGTCGGCATCGTCACCGTCCCGGACGACCGGCTTGCCCCGCTGCGAAAAATCGCCAAAACCGACGTCGTCATTCCCGCGGCCATCGAATTCGTCGACATCGCCGGCCTCGTCAAAGGCGCCAGCGCGGGGGAAGGCCTGGGCAACAAGTTCCTCAGCCACATCCGCGAGGTCGATGCCATCGTGCAAGTCGTCCGCTGCTTCGAAGAAGCCGACATCCTTCACGTCGCGGGCCAGATCGACCCTGTGCGCGACATCGAGATCATCCATACGGAATTGGTCCTGGCCGACCTCGACGCCGTGAAGAAGAAGCGCGCGAGCATCGCCAAGGACGCCAAGCGGGGCGACAAAGCCGCCCTGGCGCAGGACGCCGTGCTCGCCCGGATCGAGTCTGTTCTTGACGCCGGCAAACCTGCGCTCACGGTACAACTCACA
>CAZZAQ010000622.1:0-3618 GCA_964652165.1 uncultured Bifidobacterium sp. | reverse complement strand
TGGGCAATGAGTTGAAGGAAACGGCTTTGCGGACTGTTGGCGAATAGTCCGACGCCACGGTCAAACTCGCTTCTCCAATGCCGTCTTAGGCGAAAAGTTTCCGCACCGGCTGCCCGCGATCGGTGACTGGCACCGGGCGGTCGTTCTGATCGCGGAGATGCTTGCCCGGGTTGACGCCCAGCGCGCAGTGGATAGTCGCGTGCAGGTCGGGAACCGAAATGGGGTGATCGAGAATCTTTCGGCCCAACTCGTCCGTCACCCCGACGGCTTGACCGGTCTTCAGCCCACCGCCTGCCATCGCGACGCTGAAGGCCTTGGACCAGTGACCGCGCCCGCCGCCGTTGTCGAACTCGGGCGGCCGGCCGAACTCGGTGGCCACGACGACCAGGGTCTTTTCGAGCAGTCGATGCTTCTCCAGATCGGTCACCAGCGCGGCGAGCGACTGGTCGAGATCCTGGATGAGCAAGTGTTGGTTTTTCTGTCCCTCGTTGTGCGTGTCCCAGCCGGTGCCATTGATGAAGTTCAGATTGAAGGATACCTCGATGAAGCGCACGCCGGTTTGAACCAGGCGCCTCGAGAGCAGGCAACGCTGGCCGAATTCGCTCCCGTACGCCTGGCGCAAGCTGGCCGGCTCCTGTTCCAGTCGAAACGCTGTCATGAAGGTCCCGCCGGACAGCTTGAAGCTCTCGCCAATCGCTGAATCGTAGTCCGCCACAAGCGTGTCACCGCTCTGCCGCGCGACGTAGCCACGGCGCATCGGAGCGAGCAGCGCTTCGCGGCGGGCTTGACGGTCAGGCGTGATCTCGGGCGGGCGCGTCAAGCCACTCGGTCCCGCCTCGGTGTCCGTGAGGTAAACATAGCCGTATTTGGCACCCAAAAAACCGGGGCCGCGGGTGACGTTGGGATAACCGATCACGACGTACGCCGGGATGCCGTCCGCCGCGCTGCCACGTTCGTGGGCGACGATGGAGCCGATCGACGGATAGACCACGGTGCCGCTGGTGGGCCGGCCTGTGTGCAGCCGATTGGTTGCGGCGGCGTGTTCGTCGATCACGTCGTGATTCAACGTGCGGAGCAGCGCGAAACGATCCAGGATCTTTGCGCAGTGCTTGAAGTGTTCACAGACTTGCACCCCGCCAATCGCCGTGTCAATGGCCGGGTAAGCCGAGCCGGGCACTTTCCTGCCGTCGCCGAGGCGCTTTGGATCCCAGGTGTCGATGTGGGCCGCGCCGCCGCCGAGCCAGACAAAGATGCAGTGCTCGGCCTTGCCCCTGGGATAATCGATTTCCTCCTTGGCAACGGCCGTCAACACCGCCGGCCCGCCGCCCACGCCAAGGGCCGCCGCTCCCATCAGGCCAGCTTTGCCGGCTGTGGCGAGAAACTCGCGTCGCGTACGGCTGATCGGAATTCGCGCTTCGGTCACGATCAATTACCTAGCGGAATCGGGCGCGGATGCCAAGCCTCATTTCGTCGCTTGGCAGCCCGTTCAAAATCTGTGGCGGCGCTCTAAGAGCGCCGAACCAAGCGCAGCTTTTGGCTCAGACTCGGCGGTCGCAGACCGCCGCCACAGCCGCACCGGAAGTCTTTTGACGAGCTGTTAGGTAAGGGAATAATAGCCGCACTAAATTCTCGAAAGTTCTTACGCCACTTTCGTCGACGTCGTCTGGCGGAGTTAGGCTCCAGTGCCGTTGATTTTCTGCTATTGACCAGCGCAAGCCGCCCGTGTTATTTCGTCGGCCTATGACAAACAACCTGGCTAGTCTTTCCATTGATCAACTCCGTCGCGCCGTCGCTCTGAAAGAGCAGATTGAACAGTTGGCCGACGAGCTAAGAGGCGTGCTTGGCAGCCCATCAATCAAGCGGAGAAAGCGGGGAAGGATCCGATCCGCCGCGACTCGCGCCCGAATGGCCGCCGCGCAGCGCGCCCGCTGGGCGAATGTAAGAGGGAAGACCCCAAAGAAAGCCAAGCGAGTGAGGCGTAAGATTAGCGCTGCTGGCCGCGCTCGGATTTCCGCGGCCGCCAAGGCCCGCTGGGCCGCTGCCAAAAGGGCGGGCAAGCGTACTCTGGCGGGTTAGGCCATCACGGTTCGCCCTCAGCCCGGCGTGCTCTGCCGTGGCGCTTTTCCGCTCGACGCGGGGCGGCAATTCCGACGCGAGCTTCGCGCTCGACCGTCCCTGTCGGCTGCGCAGGCTTATCTAACCCGGTCATCGCGCTCTGGTTGCAAGCGGACGCCCTCGTGAGCCGGGTCGCTGAGCTTGGGTTGTTGAACTCAATCTGCGGCTGGAGCGTGCTCCCTTTGAGGCATCCAGCAAGGCTTTCTTTGATCGCAGCCATTCGGCTCGTCCGTTCGTGCCGTCTGACGATTTCCAATGAGCCGAAAAGCAGCAGTTCAACCACGAATGGACACGAATGAACACGAATCGCCCTTGAGCTGGAGCGAACAAACCTTTCCCCCGGCAAGTCGGTCGCCATTCTGACTTTCATTCGTGTCTTTTCGTGGTTAGCAATCTGGCCGCCATTCCACCTGCCCAATTTAGGTTGAATAGCCGCCCCTGCCCGTCCATCTCATTCCCATGAACCACCTCACGCGCCGTTCGTTCCTCAAATGTTCCCTCGCCACCTCCGCCGCGCTCAGCCTGCCCGCCCGCTTTTGGGCGCAGGTCCCGGGCGCCAATGACGACCTGCGCGTCGCCGTCATCGGCTTTAACGGACAGGGCAAGAGCCACATCCGCTCGCTCACCGGCATCAAGGGCGTGCGCATCGTCGCATTATGCGACGTGGACCGGACGGTGCTCGAGCGCGAGGCGAAGGAATTCGAGAACGAGGGCAAGCCGATCGAAACCTACACCGACGTCCGAAAGCTGCTCGAAAACAAATCCGTCGACGCCATCTCAACGGCCACTCCCAACCACTGGCACGCGCTCATCAGCGTGTGGGCTTGTCAGGCGGGCAAGGACGTTTACGTCGAGAAGCCGGTCTCGCACAACGTCTGGGAAGGCCGGAAAATCGTCGAGGCGGCTCGCAAGTACAACCGCATCGTGCAAGGCGGGACGCAGAGCCGGTCGAGCGAGGCGTTGCGCGAGGCTTGGGCGTGGTTGCGCGAGGGCCACCTCGGGAAGATCAAGGTCGCGCGCGGGCTTTGCTACAAACGGCGCGAAAGCATCGGGCGCGCGGATGGGCCGGTGAAGGTGCCGGAGTCGGTGAACTTCGATTTGTGGTGCGGTCCCGCGCCGAAGGTTGCACCGGTGCGCAAGCGGTTTCATTACGATTGGCATTGGTTTTGGGCGACGGGCAACGGCGATCTGGGCAATCAGGGAATTCACCAGATGGACGTTTGCCGCTGGGCGCTCGGCAAAGAGGGCTTATCCTCGCGTGTGCTCAGCATCGGTGGCCGGCTCGGCTATGAGGACGACGGCCAGACGCCCAACACGCAGTTTGCCGTGCACGATTTCGGCGACGCGCTGCTCATCTTCGAAGTGCGCGGACTGCCGTCGCACTCGCGCCGGCCTGATGCGTCGGAAAACGAGAAACTGCCGGCCATGGACAAGTATCGCGGGCAGGACATCGGCCACGTCATCGAATGTGAAGGCGGCTGCATCGCGGGCATAGTAGCCTTC
>CAZZAQ010000621.1:0-3620 GCA_964652165.1 uncultured Bifidobacterium sp. | reverse complement strand
TCCAAGCGCCTCGATCACGCCGCGGCCCACCTCGAATTCGAGCGGATCGTAGCCAAAGAGGCCAAGATGCCCCGGCCCGCTGCCCGGTGTGATGCCGGGTGCCACCGGTATCATCCGCCCCTGGGCACAACCCTCGGCGACGAGCAAGTCGAGGTTCGGAGTGAGCGCGGCTTCGAGCGGCGTGGATTCACCCTGCGCCAGAGTGGCGATGTCACCCAGGCCGTCGAGGACGACGAGGACGAGTTTGGCGTTCGTTTTGACGAGCAGTTTCGAGTAAAGCGCGTCGAGGTTCATCAGTTTCAATCGATTGAACGCGGGTTTGAATCGGGGCAACCCGGCTAAAGCGGGGCGGATCATGTTGGAAAGCGATTCCGAGCGTCAAGGGGCGAAAGGGGATCAGCACGACGCCGTAAGAGAAGAATTGAGACACGAATTGCACGAATTGACACGAATTCAGAAGGACCCATTCGTGACAATTCGTGAAATTCGTGTCCTCTTTGTTCGTGCGGGAGGCTCTCCCCGGCCGTTGCTTCTTTTCCTCAAGCGGCTATTCTCCCCACCGATGAAACTCTTCCTGCCTTCTTTAGCTCTCTTTGCCGTGGTCGTCTCAGCCCTGGGGCAAACGCCCGTTCTCCTGTGGCCCGATGGCGCTCCCGGCGCGCTCGGCGCGGAGGACAAGGACAAGCCTTCGCTCACGCCCTACCTGCCCGACGAGGGGAAGGCCAGCGGCGCCGCCCTCGTGGTTTGTCCCGGTGGCGGCTACGGAGGGCTGGCCGCGCACGAAGGGCCCGACTACGCCCTCTATTTGCGCGAACAAGGCATCGCGGCGTTCGTCCTTAAGTATCGTCTCGGCGCGCACGACTACCGGCATCCGCGGATGCTCGAAGACGCCCAACGCGCCCTCCGCCTCGTGCGCGCGCGTGCTGCGGAGTGGAACGCAGACCCCCGGCGAGTCGGCATCATGGGCTCGTCGGCCGGCGGACATCTGGCGAGCACGGCGCTGACGCACTTCGACGCTGGCCAAGCCGCCGCCGCCGACCCGATCGACCGTCAAAGCTGTCGGCCGGATTTGGGAATTCTTTGCTATCCGGTGATCAGCATGGGCCCCATCACGCATGGCGGCTCGAAGAAGAATCTGCTCGGCGAAAATCCAGACGCCTCGCTCGTCGAGTTGCTTTCCAACGAGAAGCAGGTCACGAAAGAGACGCCGCCCTGCTTCATCTGGCACACCGTGGAGGACAAGACGGTGAAGGTCGAAAACGCGCTCGAATTCGCCTCGGCCTTGCAGCGGGCCGGGGTGCCGTTCGACCTGCACGTCTACCAGCAAGGCCGCCATGGCATCGGACTGGCCGACAAGCCGCCCTTCAACAACGTCCATCCATGGGCGAAGGATCTCGTCTTCTGGCTCAAGGTGCAAAAGTTCGTGAAGTGAATTGGCTACCAGGAAAACGGTGAGACACGAATTGCGCGAATTGACACGAATTCCGAACGGCCTGTTCGTGGCAATTCGTGAGATTCGTGTCGTGTTCCTCCCCGGCCCCATCCGCGTTGCGTTGGCGTTCGCCGCGGCCGTGGCGTTTGCGGGTTGCTCGAAATCATCTGAAACGAAGCCAACCAGCGCCGGTCAGCCTCCATCCCCCGCCTGGCTTGAAGATTTTACCGCGCAATCCGGAGTGCAATTCGTGCATCAAACCCCGCCCGGTGAGCGGTTTCTCGTTCCGGACCAGATGGGCTCGGGCGCCGCGTTGTTCGACTTCGACGGAGATGGGCGGCTTGATCTTTATCTTGTGCAGGGCGCGGGACCGGACGCCGGCGCGCGCAACCAACTCTTCCGCCAGCAACCCGACGGGCGCTTCGCCGACGCGAGCGCCGGCTCGGGGCTCGACGTCGCGGGCGCCGGCCAAGGTGTCGCGGTCGGCGACGTGAACAACGACGGCCGACCCGACCTGTTTCTCACCGAATACGGCAACGCGCGGCTTTTCCTCAACCAGGGAGCTGGCAAATTCGCCGACATCACCCAGGCCGCGGGCATCGACAACCCTCGCTGGGGCACCAGCGCGGCGTTCTTCGACTTCGACCGCGACGGCTGGCTGGATCTCGTCATCGCCAACTACCTCGACTACGACCCGACCGTGAAGTGCCACGACGCGCGCGGCGCGCAGGAATTTTGCGGCCCGCACGGATATCCCGGGCTGGTCACGAAGTTGTACCGGAACAAGGGAATGGAGTATTGGAGTAAGAATGGGGGGATGGGGTATTGGAGTAATGGAGTGCTGGGTACGAAAGGGACGCCGGGCGTTCCAGCACTCCAACACTCCAATACTCCATCACTCCATCACTCCATTCCCGCCGCGTTCGCCGACGTGACGGTCTCCTCCGGTCTCGCCCGCGCGCCCGGCCCCGCGCTGGGCGTGCTCTGTGCTGACTTTGACGGTGATCGCTGGCCCGACATTTTCCTCGCTGACGACGGCCGGCCGAACCGGCTCTTCATCAACCAGCACAACGGCACGTTCAAAGAGGAGGCCGCCCTGCGTGGCGTCGCCTACAACGCGATGGGCCAAACCGCCGGCAATATGGGCATCGCCCTCGGAGACGCGGACGGCGACGGCTTGTTCGACCTGTTCGTGACGCATCTCACCGAGGAGCATCACGCGCTCTGGATGCAGAAGCCTCGCGGCGCATTCCAGGATCGGATGGGCGCGGCTGGCCTGGCGCGGCAAGGCTGGCGCGGCACCGGGTTCGGCGCGGCGTTCGTCGATTTCGATCTCGACGGCGCGCCCGACCTCGCGTTCGTGAACGGCGCGGTCAAGCGCAGCCGCGACCCGCAGCCGCTCGCTCCTGGTGTGCCGGCATTTTGGGCGCCGTACGCGCAGCGGCATCAAGTGTTCGCCAATGACGGCCGGGGCAACTTCAGCGATGTGTCGGCGGCGAACCCGGCTTTCTGCGGCCGCGCTACGGTCGGCCGCGGCCTGGCGTGCGGCGACCTGGACAACGACGGCGACGTCGATCTGGTCGTGACCAGTACCGGCAGCGCCGCGCAACTCTTCCGCAATGTCGCGCCGCGCCGAGGCCATTGGCTAACCGTGCGCGCCGTCGATCCGGCGCTCGGCGGTCGCGACGCGTACGGCGCGGAGATCATCGTGACCGCCGGAGGCCGGCGCTATTGGCGGCTCGTGCAGCCGGGGTACAGCTACCTTTGCAGCAATGACCCGCGCGCCCACTTCGGAATCGGCATGGCGTCAGGTTTCGACAGCATCGAAGTTGTGTGGCCGGACGGGACCGCGGAGCATTTCCCTGCGGGGGCGGCGGATCGAATGCTCACGTTGCACAAAGGCACCGGTCGAAAGATCTCTCCATGAACCTGAAGGTAGGGCGCGCCGCTCCGCGCGCGCCGCACTCGACTTCCCGGACCGGCGCGCGCGGAGCGACGCGCCCTACCACGAGTGCTTGACTGATTCGATTCGCCATGGCCAGGCAAACCCAAAACAACCCCGCTGCCCGAAGCCCGGCCGCCGGCCTGGCTTCGCGAAAGCGGCTCGGCTTGGCTGTCAGCGGACTGGTCCTGGTCGCGTTGATTGCGGGATACGTCGCGCTCCGACCGAGGCAGGCCAACCCGGCGC
>CAZZAQ010000620.1:1863-3626 GCA_964652165.1 uncultured Bifidobacterium sp. | reverse complement strand
ATCGCCGCCCCCGGTGTGTTGGCAAACGACAGCGACCTCGACGGCGATGCCCTCACAGCCGCGGTCGTCACCGGCCCAAGCCACGGCTCGTTGTCGCTCAACAGTGATGGCAGCTTCACCTACACGCCGGCCGCCAACTACCGTGGCTCCGATTCGTTCACTTATCGCGCCAGCGACGGCAGCGCTTCGGCGACGGCGACAGCCAGTATTACCGTCCGCCCCGCGAACAACCCGCCCGTTGCCGGCAAGCTTGCCGCGGTGACACCGATGAACACCCCGCTCACCATTCCCGTGGCGACCCTGCTCGCGCTCGCTTCCGATCCCGACGGCGATCCGATTTCACTCCTCGGCGTCAGTCCCACCACGACTGCGGGAGGCGTGGTTGTGCTGGTTGAAACCAACGCGATCTACTTTCCGCCCGTCAACTTTGTTGGCGAAGACAGATTCAATTACGTCGTAAGTGATGGCAGTCTTACAGCGACAGGCACGGTGATCGTCACGGTCCTCCCCACCGCGATGGACATAGTCGAAGAAGCGCCCGTTTACAACGCGCAGACCGGGCTGTTCGAGCAGCGCGTCACCGTCTCGAACGGAACCTCCTACACGCTCGCCGCCTTCCGACTCTACATCAGCAATCTCCGGACAAACATCGTCGTCTGGAACGCCTCCGGCATCGACAACGGCACCAACTACGTCCAATACAACCGGCCCCTCGACCCCGGCCAATCGGTGACTCTTCGCATCGAGTACTACGTGCCCGACCGCCGGCCGTTTGCTCCGGTGATTACCCTGAAGGCCGCCATGCCCACCGCTCAACCGCCTGTCCAGGGCGGCGGCGTGGCGATCGACCGCGCTTTCATGGACACGCGCATCCCTGGCGAGCCTCGCTACGTCATCGAGTTCACGTCCACGCCGGGCCGCGTTTACACCATCATTTACAGCGACGACCTGAAGTCCTGGAAAGCCGCCACTCCATCCGTCACCGCCACGGCCAACCGCACGCAATGGTACGACGACGGCGCGCCGAAGACCGATAGTAAACCCGGGGTGAAAAGCATCCGATTCTACCGCTGTGTCGAAGCACCCTGAGCCCGCATGATTATGTGGAACCGCCCGCCCAACTGGAAACTGATCCTCGCCTCAATCCTCCTCGCCCCCATCGCCTCGAGCCTCGCCGCCGACGGTGACATGGCTTCGAGCACCAACAAAAGCCGGCTCACCGTGCGGGGGCGCCTCGGCCTCAACATTCACGCCAAGTTCAGCCGGATCGGGACCTTCCCGCCCGCCACGGACATCGGCGGCACCGGCAGCGCGCTCGATCACTTCTACGACGACGGTTACGTGCGCGTGGATGAAAGCGGCAATTACGGCGGCCAGACCTGGTACTGGGGTTACGACAGCGCCAGCCAGATCAGCGGGAACAACCTCCTCTTCCACAGCACCAGCGCAAGCGTCGGCGCGTCCCACGAAGTCAGCGACGATCCGCAGCACGGCGTCGAGATGGTCTACAACCGCGATATCGGCGCGCTGGGCAGCAAGTGTCGATGGGGTCTGGAAATGGCCTTCGGCTGGAACGGCATCGAATTACACGATGGCGCGACGTTGCCCGCCAACGTCTCCCGTGTAACGGACGCGTACGCGTTCGCGCCCGGCACCACGCCGAGGCCTCCCAGCGTTTGAAATGTCGAGAGATACGTGTTCTCGACACGATGGAACGCGTCGAGGCGCGCGCTCGTCGCCTGGGCATCGAGGCCGAAGGCGTC
>CAZZAQ010000620.1:0-1853 GCA_964652165.1 uncultured Bifidobacterium sp. | reverse complement strand
CGATATCGGCGCTATCGGCAGCAAGTGTCGGTGGGGTCTCGAAATGGCCTTCGGCTGGAACGGCATCGAACTGCGCGACAGCCGGCCGTTGCGCGGCGACGTCACCCGCGTGACGGACGCATACGCCTTCGCGCCCGGAACCACGCCGCCGGCTGCCCCATTCGACGGCCCGTATCGAGGGCCGAGCTACTCCATCAGCGACACCCCGAACCGGAGCATCGCGACGATCCCGGGTGGCGCGGCCATTACCGGCGTCCGCGACTTCCGGGCCGACCTCTTCGCGGGCCGAATCGGGCCGTACTTCGAGTTCCCGCTCTCCAGCAAAGTTCAACTCACCTTGAGTGGCGGCCTCGCCGTCGGGGTGATCTACAGTGAGTTTGCCTTCCGCGAGCGCATCAACTTTGGCACTGCTTCCGTCGTGCGCAGCGGGTCGCGCACCGACGGGGACGCGCTCTACGGCGGTTTTGCCGGCGCGAATTTGACCTACAAGTTCGACGACCGGTGGAACGCGACCATGGGGGCGCAGTTCGAGAGCCTGGGCACTCGCAGCCACAGCGTAGCCGGACACAAAGCCGAACTCGACCTCAGCAAGTCCGTCTACGTCTCCTTCGGCGTCGGTTACTCGTTCTAGTGGGACAGGCATCCTGCCTGTCTGCGGGGCTTCCAGCCCCAGTCTCCACCGCGGGCAAGATGCCCGCAGCGACAGGCTGGAAGCCTGTCCTACTTGAGGCGCGCGCCGTCTGGCCCCGCCTCCACGAGTCGCCCTTTTGATGTTGGAGCCGCGCCGCACGCGTGGAGCGGTGTTCCACGTTCCCTCCGTTGGCGCGCCTGAAGCCTTCAAAGCGACAGCCCTTTCAAAGCGACTTGACGTTTCGTCCGAAAAGCCCACCCTACGCTGCTCGCTGGGGCGGAATCGCCCCGCGCCAGATTACGTTTTACGCATTACGCTTTACGGACTCATGCAGCACATTCGCAACATTGCCATCATCGCCCACGTCGACCACGGAAAGACCACCCTGGTGGATTGCCTCCTCAAGCAGTCCGGCACATTCCGCGCCAACGAAGCCAAGGCCAGCCAGGAGCGCATCATGGACTCGATGGATCTGGAGCGCGAAAAGGGCATCACCATCCGCGCCAAGAACGCCGCCTTCAAGTACAAGAACTACCACGTCAACATCGTGGACACCCCCGGCCACGCCGACTTCGGCGGGGAAGTCGAGCGCATCATGAACATGATCGACGGCGTCCTTCTGGTCGTCGACGCCGCGGAAGGTCCCCAGGCCCAGACGCGGTTCGTCCTACGCAAAGCCCTCGAAGCCGGGGCCAAACCGATCGTCGTCATCAACAAAATCGACCGAGAGAACGCCGCGCCGAAGAAGGTGCTCGACGAGGTTTTTGAACTCTTCCTCTCACTCAAAGCCACCGACGAGCAACTCGACTTTCCGTTCGTTTACTGCAGCGCCAAGGCCGGCTATGCCAAGACCGATCTCAACCACGCCAGCGGGACGATGGAGCCGCTCTTCGACACCATCACCAAGCATATTCCACCGCCGCGCGCCAGAGCCGGCGACGGCTTCCAGGTGCTCGTGGCCAACCTCGACTACTCCGACTACCTGGGCCGCATCGCCTTTGGCAAAATCGTGGCGGGCAAAGTGAAACTCGGCGAACCCGCCGTCTGCCTTCATGGCCGCGGCAAGGTGACCCCCGGCAAGATTACGATGATTTATCACTTCGAGGGCCTCAAGCGCATCGAGATCCAGGAGGCGTCTGCCGGCGATATCATCGCCATCGCCGGCATGGAGGACGTCGACATCGGCGAGACGATCGCCGACCAGGCCGACCCGACGCCCCTG
>CAZZAQ010000619.1:0-3629 GCA_964652165.1 uncultured Bifidobacterium sp. | reverse complement strand
CCTGATTAACTGGCAAAGCCTCGAGTCCACCGACTATGTCGCCTACATTCAAAACCTCCGCCTGTTCGGCTGCCCGGAGGAAACCATCCGCGACATCATCCTCACGGACATCGCCCGGCTTTACGCCAAACGCCGCGCCCAACTCCGCGCCCAAATCCCCGCCCCCAAGTACTGGCAGACCGGCGACACCCCCGCGGGCGTCCCGCCCGACATTCGCCGACAACTGCGCGAACTGGATAAGGAACAGGAAACGCTCGTCCGTGAGCTGCTCGGCGTAAGTTTCCGCACCGAACTGGCCAAGTACTGGAGCGAGGAGGACGAGCCCGCCCTGAACCTCGCCTTTCTCCCCGCTGAAAAGCAGGACGCCGTGCAGGCTGTTCACGACAAGTACGCGGCGCTCGAAGAAGACATTTATACTCGCGCCCGCGGGCTGTTCCTCGACGAGGACCAGGCCGAACTACACAAACTCCAGCGGCAACGCGAAGCCGAACTGGCCCAGGTGCTCAGCTCCGACGAACTCGAGGACTATCAGATTCGCAATTCGGAGACGGCACAAAACCTTCGCACCCAGCTCACCGGCTTCCAGCCCAGCGAAGAGGAGTTCCGCAAACTCTATCGTCTTCAGAAGACTTTCGACGAACAGATCAATCAGCCCATCGATCCCTCGGCCGATCCCGCCACCGAGTCGGCGCGCAGACGCGCTCAACAGCGAAATCCGGGAGACGATTGGCCCCGAACGATTCGCCGCCTACCAGCGCGCACAGGACGACGACTACCGCAGCTTGTTAAAACTGACCGACCGTTTCAACATGTCCCAGGACGTCGCTGCCTCCATCTACGACATGAAAATTGCCGCCGAAAGGCAGAAGGCGCAGGTCGAAGCCAACGCCACGCTTAGCGACGAACAGCGCGGCGCGATGATCGCCGCGATCGGCCGGGCCACGGAACAAAACGTTGCGGCCGCCCTCGGCGAGAGGGTTTTCAAATCCTATCAGCAAAACTCCGGGCAATGGCTGGCCAACCTCCTCATCGTGAACGAAAACAATCTGGCGCTGCCGCCCGAGCCGCCGCCCCCCTCCTTGCAGGAGGAATTGCGCAGGCTGTTCATCGGCGCACCGCCGGTCCTCCCCCCGGTGCCATTCACCCGATAGCCGGCGGATTCATTCCGCCCACCCTTCCCACCATCGGCGAATGGCCCTCCGGGACGCCCATCAGGCTAATCCTGCAGTTGGATGAAGCGGAAGATGCTTAAACCACGAATGGACACCAATGAACACGAATTCATAGAGCGAGGTTTCCTCACCGCCAAGTTGAAAGTAGCTCTCGTCGCAAGTCGTTCTGATTGGTGTCCATTCGTGTCCATTCGTGGTTACAACTGCTTTTTCCAGGATCAGTTTCCATCGCCCGCACCGATTGCCTGTCGCGCCCATTCGACGAGCGTGCCGCGATCCTCGAGCACGTCGGCCGGCACTTCGTAGTAACGCTGGAGTGCCTGATTCGGGTTCGGCCGAAATGGCTGCATGCCCCGCCGCTCATACTCGGGCCGCGTCGCCTCCGTTGTTCGGAAAAAGAGCCGCTCCTTGTGGACAATCCCGAAGAAGGTCTTCCCGCAATACAGCCCGTGCCCGCCGAACATGGCCCGGCACGTCACCCGTTCCAACCCATCGAGCTGGTCGAGCACAAAGTCTCTGAAGGAATCTTTTCGCACGAGGCAGTGTCCGTTGAACAACAAAGCGCCCCGGCCGCCAAGCAAAAGCGCGGCCGCAGCGACGCGCCTCGCCGGAAAAGGCGGCGGCAGGCCGGACGCAGACTATCACACTTTGCAAAGTGTGATATTGAGCCGATCACACCTCGACGCCAGTGCGGTGCGATTTCCGCTGCGCGCGGGAAGCTCGTGGTCACGGGTGCAAATCTATTTTTGAACACGGGTCGAGACCAGCGCGCCCTTCCCCCTCACCCTGGCCCTGCCAATGAACCGCAACGTAGGGCACGCGTCTCGCCTGCCCAACGCCGAAGGCGCGCCCCCGATTGGCCGCTACGCGGCCAGGGCAGGCGAGTCGCCTGCCCTACGTTGGCAGCGCGCCGGTTCAGGGGCGCTCTGCGCACAAAAAATTCGGGGAGTTCTCTCCCGGAAGGAGAGGGCCGGGATGAGGGGGAAGAAGTGGTCCCCACCGTCTGGGTGTCCGAAAACTGATTTACTCCCCGCCGCCACGACAGGCTCGTTTGCCGCTTGGTTGGCGACGGCCGCCCGCCTACCCTTCAAGGCGTGCTTGCGACCCGATTGAAACTGCTGTTTGCCGTTTCACTCGTGGCCTTTAGCGCCCCGGCCGCGCCGCGCTTTGACACCGTCATCCGGCACGGCCGCGTCATGGACGGCACGGGCAACCCGGCGATCGCCGCCGACGTGGCGATTGCCGACGGGCGCATCGCCGCCATCGGCCGCATCACGAATGACGCCCGGCTGGAAATCGAAGCCCGCGGGCTGATCGTCGCCCCGGGGTTCATCGACGTTCACACCCACGCCGAGGAAATCGACGAGCTGCCGCTGGGCGAAAACTTTCTCCGCATGGGCGTGACGACGCTCGTTCTCGGCAATTGTGGCAGCTCGAAGCTGGAGGTCGGCGCGTTCTTCCGCCAGCTGGAAGCGACGAACATTTCGCCCAACGTCGCCACGCTCATCGGCCACGGCTCTGTGCGCTCCAAAGTCATGGGCGGTTCCTTCATGCGCCCGCCGACGAACGACGAGCTGGCGCAATTGGAGGCGCTGGTCGAACGCGCGATGGAGGAAGGCGCGCTGGGTCTGAGCACCGGGCTGATTTACCTGCCCGGCACCTTCGCGAAAACCGACGAGCTGATTGCGCTGGCGAAGGTGGCGGCCCGGCACGACGGCATTTACGCCACCCACATGCGGGACGAAGGGCGCGACATTCTCGATTCGCTCGAAGAAGTCTTCCACATCGCGCGCGAAGCCGGCATCCGGGCGGAGGTGTCGCACATCAAGCTCTCCGGCAAATCCAATTGGGGCCGGACCGGCCGCGTGCTCGCGGCCCTCGAGCGGGCCCGTGCCGAGGGCCTGGACGTCACGCAGGATCAATACGTCTATGCCGCCTCGAGCACCACCCTCGCCCAACTCGTGCCCGACAAGTGGCGCGGGGACGCCAAAGAACTCCTGGCCGATCCCGCGCAAAAGGCCGCGCTCGTCGCCGAAATGAAGGAACGATTGAGCAAGAATGGCTATCTCGACTACTCCTATGCCGTGATCGCCAATTGGAGACACGACCCCTCCCTCAACGGCTTGAACCTCCGCGACGCGGCCATGAGACGGCGCGGCGCCGATTCGCTCGACGACCAGATCGAACTCATCCTCGACATCCATAGCCACGGCAGCGGCAGCGGCATTTTCCACGGCATCAGCGAAGAGGACTTGCGGCAGTTCCTCCAGCACCCGAACACGATGTTCGCCAGCGACAGCGGCGTGCGGAAGTTCCGCGACGGCGTGCCGCACCCGCGCGGCTACGGCAACAACGCCCGCGTGCTGGCCCGGTACGTCCGCGAACTAAAGATGCTCCGCCTTGAAGACGCCGTGCGCCGGATGACCTCGCTTCCCGCTGCAACGTTCCGCCTGAAGG
>CAZZAQ010000618.1:0-3633 GCA_964652165.1 uncultured Bifidobacterium sp. | reverse complement strand
CGGTCATCCAACCGACTTTTACGTTTCACGTTTCACGTTTCACGTTTCACCTCCCCCCTATGTGGCAAGGCTTCTGTGAACACTTGAAGGACTGTGGGCGAAACGGCGCCCCGTTCAGCTTCGCCTTCGTGGCGGTGCTGTGCATGGGAGCGCTGGGCGACTGGGCGTTGGCCGTGTTTGCGGCGGTGCTCGCGGCCGGCATCGCCTGGGTGTGGGCGTCCGTTGCCGGGCGGCGGCAGAAGTTCGAAAGGCTCGGAAAAATGCCGCCGCTCTCGGAGAACGAATTGCATCGTGCCCGGTCAAAGCTGGTGAATAGTGCGAAGCACTGAGTATGCTCACCACGCGCAACGCCATCAAGGTGGCCCTGATGCAGGTCGGGGTCATTGTCGCCGGGATACTCGCCGCAGGCGTCGGTTATCATGCGGCGAGCGGGATGGGCGGAAGCATGCCTGCCTCCACGGCGTTCCTCGTTCACTTCGGGTTTCTGCTGCTGGCGCTTCCTGTGGCGTGGATCGCGTTTGCGGCCCGGCTCCAGAACAACGCGGCTGCCTCGGACCGGAAGAAAACCCTGACGTTCGTCGTCGGCCTGGCGCTGCTGGTCGGGCTGACGCTTTTCTCGCTTTACGCCGCGGGAGAGCCGTGGATGGGAGACACCCTATGGGTTCAGGACGACTGATAAATCTCCCGCGCCGCAGTTGCGGGGCAAGACGGACAGGCGGCTGGACCGTGGACTCCGGTGTGGTCGGTTCGAAAACCGCTAGTCGGCAATACGCACATGACGTGTTCCAACCATTCTGACAGTGACGCCGTGGCGATTTGCATACATTGCGGTCGTGGGCTTTGCTCGTCATGCACCACGAAGTCCACAAGTGGCAGGACCGTTTGTTCGTCAGTCTGTGGTGTCGCGCTAGTGGAGTCCGAGGAGCTGCTCAGGTGCATCCGTGCCAAGGTGATGCGCTCGCACAAAGGCAGCGCTTGGTTCTCATTCGGGATGGCCACCATTTTCGGAGGATTTGCTGTCAATTGCTTCTTTGAGCAGGAGATGTGGCGGCTTGGTGTATTCCTGCTTGCCGTCACGACAGCCTTTCTGTGGGGCGGTACTGCGGCGTTGCGAGTTGCAAGATGCAATGTCAGACTAAAGGCAATGCCGCCTAAAATTGAATAATCGGAACGGCAAATGGTTATGAGGCCCCGGCTTCCCCTTTTGGAGTACGCGAAATCCTGAGTTTGATGGATCCGTTATGCATTGCACTCCCGCCTTCAACCCATGAGCCGCTTCGCCAATCTTGAATTCGGTCAGGAACCCGAGGGCGCTCCGCGGCGGCACTCGGCCGGCCGAGACGAACAGCGTTGCCTGGAGGATGCCCAGACCGCCTTCGAGCAGGCCGACTTCGAGGCGGCGCTGCGGGCCTTCTCCAAAGTGCTCGAGTTCAATCCGCACAACTCGGCCGCGTGGGCCGGGCAAGTTCGGGCGCTCGTCGAACTGGGCGAGTTCAATGAAGCCAAGCTCTGGGCCGACAAGGCGCTCGAACGGTTCCCCGACGCCCCCGAATTGCTCGCCGCCAAGGCCGTCGCCCTGGCGCGCCTGGGCGACACGGACGCCGCGATCGCGTTCTCCGATGCCGCGGTCGAAGCGCAGGACGACACGCCGTACGTCTGGCTGTCGCGTGGCGACGTGCTCCTGGCGCGGGAGGAAAAACGCGCCGACTACTGCTTCGACAAGGCGCTGGCGCTGGCGCCGGGCGACTGGTTTGTGACGTGGCTGGCGGCGCGCGTGCGGGCGTTCTACCGGCAGTTCGCTCTCGCGCTGAAGCTCGTCCAGCAGGCGCTCGCGTTGAAGCCGGACCAGACTGTATTGTGGCTCATGGCCGGGCAATGCCAGCAAGAACTCGGGTTGGTGGCTGCGGCGCGCAACTCGTATTGTCAGGTCCTGCAGTTGGACCCGCGCCGCCTCGAAGCGCGCGACGCGATCCACGAACTCCAAAACACCGGCCTGGCCGCGCGCATCGCCGCATGGTGGCGCAGGTCGCGTAAAAGGTGATTCTGGCGTACCTGTTTCCCATGACCACTTCCCGTCTCGACCGCCTGTTGGCAATGGCCCGCGAATACGAGGCCTCGGACCTGCACATCATCGCAGGCGTGCCGCCCTCCTTCCGCGTGAACGGCGAAATCCTCCTCGCGGAAAGCGATGCGCTGGCCGAGGCCGACGCCGAAGAGATGGCGTTGCAACTCCTCAACGAATCGCAACGCGACAAGTTCGAGCGCGAGTGGGAGCTGTGTATTTCGCTGCGGCATCCGGTGGCCGGTCGGGTGCGCATCACGTTTTACAAGCGCAACGGGCACCCGGAGATGAGCTTTCGCTTCTGCGGAGACCGCATCGCGACGCGCGAGGAACTCGGCCTGCCGGCGAAGATCGACGACATGGCCCGCCGGCCCAACGGGCTGTTCCTCATCACCGGTCCTACGGGCGCGGGCAAGACGACGACGCTCAACTACATGGTGAACCTCATCAACAGCGAGCGCCGCTGCAAGGTCGTCACCATCGAGGATCCCATCGAATTCGTCCACCGGAACAACCGCGCCATCATCGTGCAGCAGGAGGTGCTGACGGACGTGCATTCGTTCAACCGCGCCCTGATGCACGTCCTGCGCCAGGATCCCGACGTCATCGTCGTCGGCGAAGTGCGCGACCCGGAGGCGATTGCGACCGCGCTCACGGCGGCCGAGACGGGGCATTTGGTGCTGGCGACGATGCACTCGCCGAACGTGGCCCACGCGCTGGAGCGCATCATCGGCGTCTTCGAAGGGAGCGCGCAGCGACAGATCGTCCTCCAGCTCGCCAACACATTGCAGGGCGTTATCGCGCAGGATCTGCTCCCGAGCGCCGACCGTTCGCGGCGCGTGCTGGCCTTCGAGTTCCTCACCGCGACGAGCGCGGTCCGGAACCTGATTCGCGAGAACCAGCTTCATTTCCTGGAAAACACCATCCAGACCGGCGCGAAGGAAGGCATGGCGCTCATGGACAATTGCCTCTACGACCTCTACACCAAGTGCCTCATCAGCTATGACACCGCCATGAGCCGCGCCCGGCATCCGGACCGCATCAGCCGGAAAAAGGAGTGACGCATGGTGCTGCGCTTCGCGTTTGGCCTGTTCGTGCTGCTGCTGCTCCTCGTCGGCGCCGGCTGGTTCCTGCGGGGGTCGCTGCAGAAGAGTGACGATCCGGCGCGGCTGGCGTTTCGCTGGGTGCTCACCGTGGGCTTCATCGTGGGCGGCTACTTCGCCATCGGCCACATCGCGGGCGACGGAAGTCCGGAGGGCAAGATCGGCGGCGTCATCCTCGGCCTGCTCTTCGGGCTGGTGTTCGCCGCGCTTTGGGTGCCGGCCATCGCCGGCAAGGTCGGCGAATGGTTTGGCAATCTATACACGGGAGGCAGCGCCCCGCCTGATCCAATGCCGCTTTACTCGGTTGCCGAGTCGCGCCGCAAGCAAGGCAAATACGGCGAGGCCGTCCACGAAATCCGCGCGCAACTGGCGAAGTTCCCAACCGACGTGACCGGGCAACTGATGCTGGCCGAGATCCAGGCTGAGCGCCTCGACGATCTCCCGGGCGCGCAGCTTACCATCGAGCGC
>CAZZAQ010000617.1:0-3635 GCA_964652165.1 uncultured Bifidobacterium sp. | reverse complement strand
CCCGCCTCTCCCCCGCCGCCGACCAAATCGTCGAAGCCACCATCACCGTCACCAACGTCAGCGGCATCGCCACCAACGGCTCGGCCACCCTCACGGTCAACGGCGCCACCCGCACCGCCACCAACAATGTCGCCGCCAACCCGGCCCTCTATTTTCTGGGAACCAACTCGATGCTGCCCGCCAAGACCAACCTCTACAATCATATCGCCCTTTACCCCTTCGGCAGCGCCGGCACCCGGCTTACCCTCGTCAACATTGGCACCAACGCCTTCAAACTTCGCGGCCAACTCAACCAGCCCATCAGTGCCTCCGTTGCCGGCGCTTGGGGAACCGCCGTC
Source organism: uncultured Bifidobacterium sp. (assembly GCA_964652165.1). Taxonomy (GTDB): domain Bacteria; phylum Verrucomicrobiota; class Verrucomicrobiia; order Limisphaerales; family JADJPG01; genus DASTLJ01. Next base: position 3,297 of record CAZZAQ010000617.1, on the reverse strand, counting down.
CTCTCCACCAATACGATCACCAACTTCACCGGCGTCACCACGCCCCTCGAGTACTACACGGCCTCCGAAGCCACCAACATCGCCTACGAGTTGACCCGCTTCTTCTCCTACGCCTCCAACGCCGTCGCCGCCGCCGCGACCGGCCTGAGCAATCACCTGAACCAATTCCTCCATCAGCAGGCCAGCAACAAAGTCTTCTACGCCTCGACCAACCGCGGGGGCGCCCTCGAAAACATCGAGAAGATGAGCGGAACCAATGTCGCCTTGACGAACGTTGTTCTCCAGCACGTCGGCATCAATGGAGTGACTAACCTGAATGGAACGAATGTCCTCGCAACGAACGTCACCCTCCGCCACTTCAAACTCATCGACGGCCGCCCCGAGGGCACCAACGCCGGCATCACCAACGGCTACACGCTCGGTCTCACCAATATCAACAGCGTCTCGTCCAATCACATCAACTTCGGCGACGCTCTCCGCAGTGAAGGTTCCGGACCCAACTCGCTCCAACTGGGGAGCAACGCGACCGCCACCGCGCTGCGGGCGATCACCGCGGGGATCAACTCGACCAATTCAGGACAGGATGGCGCGGTGTTCGGAAGCCAGGCCACCAACCAAGCCAGCTACGGCTCCGTGTTCGGAAACCGCTCGAGCGTTTCCGGTCCGGCCTCCGCGGCCTTCGGTTCGCTCAATCACGTCTCCGGCGCCGCCAGCTACGCCTTCGGCCAGGCCATCAAGCTCACCAACGCCCAACAGGTCTCGGTGGGATCTGCGACGATCAATTCCGGAGACAATACCTCGACCGTCGGCGCCCAGGCTCAAGCCGCCGATTACAGCGCCACCGCCTTTGGATTTCAGGCCCAGGCCACGAAAACCTATAGCCTCGCATTAGGTCCTGCGGCCAGCGCGACCCATTCCAATTCCGCCGCCATCGGCCCGCCCGATCACACAGGAACGGCCGTGACGACCACTCGCACCAACCAAATCGTCACGGGAACAGCCAATCAAACTCTGTACATCCCAGGCGCTCTCTCGACAGAGAATTACTCGAACCTGACGGCGATGGTCGGCAGCACCAACCGCTTCCCCGCCGGCTCGGATATTTCCTTCGGCCGTTTTCCCATCGCCACTGTCGCCAACGGCCACAACACCCTCAACGTGGGCACCAACGTTTACGTCGATCTCACCGGCTCCCCCACCGCCCTCTGGACCTGGGGCGGCATCACGGGTGGAAACCGCGACGGCAAGCTCATCAAAGTCCGGAACTCCACGGGCTGGGCCGCGGACATCCTCCACAACTCCGGCACTGAACCGACCGCCAGCCTGCGCATCACGACCCCGACCTCGACCAACGTGACGCTGAATAACTTCGGCTGGGCCGAATTCCTCTACGACCCCAGCGCCTCCCGCTGGCAACTCGTGGATGTCTTTAACACCGCCACTCCCGCCGCGAGCGCCACGAACGCCGTCACCCAGGGCGAAAACCTCGGACTCACCAACGCGACCGCAATGGGCGTCTTCTACCAGGTCCAGGGCCAGACCAACGTGCAGTTCCGAACCCTCCGGGGCAGCGACCTCGTCACCCTCACCAACGAAGGCACCAACATCGCGGTCGCCGCATCCGCGGCCTACACGCTGACTCTGGGCAGCGCCGGCAGCCAAAACCCCGCCGATTCCACGACCTACTATTTCGGTGGCGACTTGAATGCCAATCTCAATACCACCTGGGATTTGACCAGCGTCGATGTTCCCAAAGCCGGCACTCTCAAGCGGGTCTTCATCAAGGTCCGCGTCGCCGGCACCCTCGGCACCACCGAAGCCGTCTCGCATTATGTCCGCCTCAACGACACGACCGACCTCACCGTCGATACCACCGCCACCTACAACACTGCCGTCACCAACCTGGTCGCAAACCTCAGCCAGGCCGTGGTCGCCGGCGACCGCCTCGCCATTAAAATCGCCACCCCAGGCTGGGTCACCAATCCGACCACCGTCCGCATCTATGCCATCCTCTACATCGAATGACTTCATAAAACGCATCCTCGACCACCTCGCCCAAAGCCGCCGCGCCCGCCAATCCAGCAACTTCGATGACAAGGCCGCCGCCGCTCAAGCCCGCATTCAGCGCCGCCTGGCCGCCCAGCGCCAGGAATCCACCGTTAATCAGGCCCATGGCATTGAAGCCGCCCGGTTCGCTGAGGCCGACCGAGAGGCAAACCAGGCAGCCGCCGACGCCCAAGAAGCTCTCGCTGGGCCCAAGGCGACTGGAATTCCAGCATCCGCCCAGGAGTGGCTCGATTCCGTGGCCCAACTGATGGAACTCCGTTGGGGCGGCTCGCGCTTCACGGCGCAAGCTCATGAGGCGGCTGTCGAAGCACCCATCTCGAGGCGCAACGCCAACTTTCAAGGCCCCGCCGCCGCATTCACCGGCCCGGACCAGCGCGAAATCGCCCGCCTGGAAGCCAGGGCCAAGGCAGAAAAACAGCGCGCCGACTTCGTCGCAATCCTCTTGGAGAATGTGCTCAGTTCCTCAACCGCCAGTCTTATCAAACACCAAAGCAAGCTCGAAGCGATGCAGGCGCAAATCAACGCCCTGCAAGGCCGCTGACTCCTGGCCGCGCGACCGTTCGCACATCTTAACTTGTAAATCCCGATGGCCGGCTCGACCTCAAGCACTGCTTCCGGCTGGACCCTCAATCTGGCCAAGCAAGGTACTCCCGAAATCGAAGGCGCTCCGCCGCCGATCCAATCCATTAGCAACCGCACCCTGGCCTCGTGGGGCTTCCAAAACGGACAGCTTCACCGCCAATCCCTCGCCGCCGACACGCTCAACTTCGTACGCCCCATCGCCGCCTTCGACGCCGCCGACGAAATCGACTTCGGCCAACTCGTCACTCTCACCGATCCCACCGGCCGGACCCGCTTCGTCGGCCTCCGCGTGCTTGTGCCCGGCCGCGCCTCCGGAGCCGAGGAATCCAAGACCTATACTTTCGCCGGCCCGTGGTATTGGCTCGAACGGCTCGTTTACCATCAAGGCTGGCAACAACTGCTCGTCAACGGCGCGTTGATCCCCCGCCAAACCAGCCATCTTCTCCTGAACCTTGGCGGTCTGAGCGTCGGCGCTCAAATTGCAGCGGTTGCACAATACGCCATCGAGCAAGGCGCTCCCTTCCAACTCGGAGTCCTTGATGTCCCTATCGTCCCTTTGGTCACTGAAGTTACGGACCAGACCTGCGCCCAAATCATCATTGACCAACTCCGTTGGGCGCCCGATGCCGTCGCATGGTTCGACTACGG
>CAZZAQ010000616.1:1907-3637 GCA_964652165.1 uncultured Bifidobacterium sp. | reverse complement strand
TCTCCGCGGCCACGGCGCTAAGTGCGACCGAGTAAATGAAGCTGATGAGAATGAGGAGTATTTTCATGAATCGGTTCAGTTGACTTTCGCGGCCGCGAGAATGAACCTTTCGCCCGCGTCCGCCAAGCCCGGATCGAAGCTCAAAAGTCTATGGCCACCTACGTTTACGAAACCGTTCCGAAGGACCCAAACTCAAAACCGCGCCGCTTCGAGGTGGAGCAGAAGATGAGCGACCCACCGCTCAAGACCGACCCGAAGACCGGCTTGCCCGTGCGCCGCGTCATCGTTGGCGGCAGCGGGCTCGTCACGCACGGGGCGAGCATCCTGTCGATGAAAGTGCCGAGATCGAAGCGCTGAAAGGCGGGCGGGAAAGGGGGAGGGAGTGATGGAGTGTTGGAGTGTTGGAGTATTGGGAGGTTGGGGTAATGGAGTGTTGGGGTAATGGAGTGTTGGGGTTATGGAGAGATCGGTGCGTCTTTGGCGCCACCACTCCATTACTCCACCACTCCATTACTCCATCACTCCATTACTCCAACACCCCAATCTCCACCACCCCGTCAGCCCGCCGCCCAGAGCACCTTGTAGAACCACGCCCCAAGCACGCCCCCGATCAACGGCCCAACCACGGGCACCCAGGCGTAGCCCCAATCCGACCCGCCCTTGCCCGCAATGGGCAACAGCCAGTGCGCCAGCCGCGGACCCAGGTCGCGCGCCGGATTGATCGCGTAACCGGTCGGCCCTCCCAGTGAAACGCCGATGCCGAACACCAGCAAGCCGACCAGCAGCGGGCCGAGTCCCGTGTCGAACCCGTGGGCGGGCTGGAGGTTTTTCGGCGTCAGAATCGCCAGCACGCCGAGCACCAGCACGAATGTGCCAATGATTTCGGTCAACAGATTGGCCGCCGGCCGTCGGAGGGCCGGCGCGGTGCAGAAGACGCCCAATTTCGCGCCCGCGTCGGCCGTCTCGCGCCAATGCGGCAGGTAGGCCAGCCAGACCAGCGCCGCGCCGAGGTACGCGCCCGCCATCTGCGCAGCGACATAGAGCGGCACATCGGCCCAGGCGGTTTTCCCGATGGTTGCGAAACCCAGCGTCACGGCGGGATTCAGGTGCGCGCCGCTGAACGTATTGACCGCGTACACCGCCAGCGCCACGGCCAGTCCCCAGCCCGTGGCGATGACAATCCAGCCGGAGTTTTGTCCCTTGGTTTTGCTGAGCACCACATTGGCGACCACACCGTCACCCAATAGGACGAGCAAAGCGGTGCCGAAGAGTTCCGCGGTGAAAGTGGTCATGATCTGTTTCTGTGCGGCACGAGGACGCGGGCAGGGAAAGTGTTCAACATTCAGTAATCAGTAATCCGTAATCAGTATGCACTATGCAGTACGCCGTATGCAGTTCTCAGCCGGACATTCCGCCCCGGGGTTTCGGGTGGCTGAACCCTGAACCCTGAATACTGAATACTGATTACTTCGGCGACCGGCTTCTCGCGGCTCTCACTTCACTGCGCCGTCCACCCGCCATCAATCAAAATGTCCGTGCCGGTGATGAAGCCGGCCTCTTCCGAGCACAGGTAGAGGGCAAGCTGCCCGACCTCTTTGACGTCGCCCCATCTGCCAAGCGGGATCTTCGAGATGAACTGCGCGTTGGCCTCCGGATTTTGCAGGATGGGTGTGTTCATCTCCGTCGCAAACGGGCCGGGGCTGATGCCATTGACGGTGATTTTCTCGCCC
>CAZZAQ010000616.1:0-1897 GCA_964652165.1 uncultured Bifidobacterium sp. | reverse complement strand
CGTCAGGTTCAGGATGCGCCCGTAGCCCTGGCCTTTCATCCGCGGCACGAACGCCCGACACATCAGGAATGCGCCGGTGAGATTCGTGTCGATCACGGTGCGCCATTCCTCCAGCGTGAAGTCCGTGATCGGCTTGCGGATGTTAACGCCCGCGTTGTTGACGAGGATATGCGCCCGGCCGAAACGCGCCGCGACCTCGCTCTCCAGCCGTTTCACGTCGGCTTCGACGGTGACATCGGCGATGAACGCCTCCGCCTCCGCGCCGAGCTTGCGGACCTCGGCTGCCACAGCCTGGAGCTGCTCCTTGTTCCGCGACGCCAGCGCCAGGCGCGCCCCGGCGCCGGCCAACGCCAGCGCGATGGATTTGCCCAGGCCCTTGCTCGCGCCCGTGATGAGGGCGGTTTTGCCAGTCAGTTGCTTGTCACTCATGATGCCGAGATGCGGTGTTGGAGTAATGGAGTATTGGAGTATTGGGACGGAAAGCGCAATACTCCATTTCTCCACCACTCCATCACCCCAATCCTCCTCACAGCGGCTTGAGCTTGATGTTCTTGAACCAGCACGGGCTTCCGTGGTCCTGCAAGCCGATGTATCCGCGGCGCGGATGGTCCCTCAACGCCACGCCGAACTTGTGCGCGCTGCCGTCGGGCCGCTTGCCCGGCTCGGTGAACAGGTCGAGGTCCGCGCGCGTCACGGGATCGCCGTTGAGCACGACATCGACGCGGTTGCTCACGCAGGCGATTTCCAGGTGGTTCCACTGGCCGGCGGGCCGCATCGCGTTGCGCTGCGGCTTGACCAGGTCGTACAACGCGCCGGTGTCGTGGTAGCCGGCGCCCTTCGTGTCGTCGATGGCGATCTCCAGTCCGTTGAAGCCCACGTCGCGCCCCGGCGGCGGGGTCAGTGAGTGGGTGCGTACGAACACTCCGGTGTTGCAGCCGTTGGTGATCTTGAAGTCGAGGACGAGCAGGAAGTCGGACCATTGCTGAGTGTGAACCAGCATATAGTGGCCGGCCTTGTGCGGATTGAGCGCGCCGTCGGCGACCGGCGTGCGCGGCGCGGTGCGGTCGCTGTTCATCCAGCCGTTGGTCGTGCGGCCATCGAACAGCAACACCCAGCCCTGCCGGCGCTCGGCGTCCGTCAATTCGTTTTGCGCGCCGCGCGCCGCAGTTGCCAGCACGAGCGCCGCGAAGACGCAAAGGCCAAGTGCGCGCAGGGATGGGTTCATCGAACGGCGGCCATCATTTCCCCGCCGCGACCCGCCGCACAAGGGCAAATGCGCGAGCTCGGTTCGATGCAATTCGGGCTTAAGAACACTCCATCTTGTGCCGATTTCTCTGTCGCATGAAGAGAAGCCAAAAAATTCTCGGCGGGCTCGCGGCGGTGGCCGTGGGCGGGTTCCTCGTTTACTCGGGCGTGAAGGAGTACCGGAACAGCAAACGCCTCGTCAACGAAGGCAAGTCGGTGGCCGCAAAAGTCACGGACAAGGACATGAGCACCGGCCGCAAGGGCCGCAGATCGTACTACCTTGCCGTGCAGTTCAAGACCGAAGCTGGCCAGCCAGTCGAGGAGCGTCTCCGGGTTTCATCGGGTGAATACGATGCCGCCACCGTCGGTGGCACCGTGCCGATTCACTACCTGGCCGATGATCCCACCGTCTGCCAGGTCGGCAACAAGACCCAGGTCAAGTGGACCACTTTCGCGATTGGCGCGTTTCTGGCCGTGGTAGGCGGATTTGGCGTGGTCCGGCAGGCATCCCACAGTGCGGAAAATTCGACGCAGGAGTCCGCGGAAACCGCGGACGCCAGCAGCTCCGACGAGTCCGGCGACCAGGAAGAAGCCGCGTAGCAGCCCGTTAAAAAAGTAGCATCCGGCGTGAGCCGGATCTGATCTGACTGCG
>CAZZAQ010000615.1:0-3653 GCA_964652165.1 uncultured Bifidobacterium sp. | reverse complement strand
GTTTCTCTGTTATCTCTGTTTGCTCCTGTTCAAACCGGGAGTTCATCTTTCTGCCCACGGCCGCGGTTCATAGAAAGGGGTGAGGCGGATCGTTTGGCTTGACCTGCACAGAGAATGGAATGCGCGTGCTGGGCGCGATCGAGTCTTTCCAGGCTTGATTCAACCCATCATCACTCCCATCCTCCGGCCCGTGCTGACACTCATTTCGGGAACCAATCGGCCGGGGAGCAACACGCGCAAGGTCGCCGCCCACGTCGAGGAGATTTACCGGGGCCTCGGCGTGCCGCTGGCCGTTCTCGACCTCGCCAGGATGCCGCCCGAGATCTTCGCGGCCTCGTCTTACGCTGAAAAGCCGAAGACTTTCGAGCCGTTCGCACAAGGAGTGCTCAACGCCACCGGCCTCATCGTGGTCACGCCCGAATACAACGGCGGCATGCCGGGAGTGCTCAAGTATTTCATCGACATGCTGAAGTTCCCGGAAAGCTTCGAACGGCGGCCGGTCTGTTTCGTCGGCCTGGCGGCGGGTCTCTGGGGCGCCCTGCGGCCGGTCGAGCAGTTGCAGTTGATTTTCGGATACCGCAACGCGTTCCTCTATCCCGAGCGGGTCTTCCTGCCGGGCATCGGCGACTTGCTCGGCGAAGACGGCCGGCTCAAGGACGCGGACCTCGTGAAGCGGCTTCGGGCGCAGGCCATCGGCTACGTTGAATTTGTCGAGAAGCTCAAGGGCGTGAAACTTCGTCAAACAACGTAACATGATTTCGCCGCTCAAAGACCGCCTCGCCGTCTGCTCGTGGTCCCTCCAGCCGGAGAACCCGCGGCAACTTGTCCAGCACCTCCAGACCATTGGACTTGGCCGCGTGCAGCTCGCGCTGGACCCGTTGCGTGAAAACCCAGCCGTGTGGGGCGCGACCGGCGAATTGTTCCGCCAGCACGGGATCGGGATTGTTTCCGGCATGTTCGGCACGGTGGGCGAGGATTACTCGACGCCCGAATCGATCCGACGCACCGGCGGGTTGGTGCCGGACGACACGTGGGAAGAGAACTGGGAGGACGCGCAGGCCAATGCCGAGTTGGCCGCGCGGCTGGGCCTGCGGCTGGTCACCTTTCATGCGGGGTTCCTGCCGAGCCAGGAGAGCGACCCGGAATTCGAGAAGTTGCAGCACCGCCTCCGGCTCGTCGCCGACCTGTTTGCCGCCAAGGGCATTGAGCTGGCGTTTGAAACCGGCCAGGAGACGGCGGAGACGCTTCGAATGTTTCTGCAAAAGCTGGGCCGCTCGAACGTCGGCGTGAATTTCGATCCGGCGAACCTGCTCCTCTACGACAAGGGGGACCCCATCGAAGCCCTGCGAACGCTCGGGCCTTGGGTGAAGCAATGTCACATCAAGGACGCCCATCGCCCGATGTCACCCGGTTCGTGGGGCGAGGAAGTGCCCGCGGGCGCGGGCCAGGTGGACTGGAAGCAGTTCTTCGCGGTGCTGCGAGAGAGGCAATTCGACGGCTGGTGCGCCATCGAGCGCGAGGCGGGAACGCAGCGAGTGAAAGACATCATTCGGGCGAGAGAATTCGTTGAAGCGTTGAAACCTTGAAGCGTTGAAGCGTTGAAACGGAACGCGCTCGACCGCTCGTCCGCTCTAAGGCTTCAACCCCTTAACCCGGAAATTTAACAGTCGTGGTGTTCGCCGAAGCGCCGGTTTCATTAACACCCCGCTTCAGCGGGGTGTATGCGCGTCGGAAGTCGTCGAAACCGTTGAAACGGTTTCGACAGGGTGTGAGAAACCGTTGAAACGGTTTCTCCTCTCGCTCCGGCCCCACACCCCGCTGAAGCGGGGTGTTAATGAGAGGGGACTACCGCAACGAGAAACGTGTGAAATAACCGGCTTAACCTTGCACATTTTCAACGCTTCAACGGCCTCATGATCAACATCGGCCTTGTCGGACTGGGCTTCATGGCCGCCACGCACCTGCGCGCCTACCGGCAGGTCGAGGGCGCTCGCGTCGCGGCGCTCTGCAATCCCAGCGGCCGCCATCTGGACGGCGATTTCACGAACGTCGCCGGAAACGTCGGCGCGACCGACCCGGTCGTGCTCGACATGGCCGGCGTGAAGGCGACGAAGCGCTTCGCCGAACTGCTCGCCGACCCGGACCTTCACGCCATCGACATTTGCGCGCCCACGAAGGCGCACGCGGAGCTGGCCATCGCCGCCCTGCAGGCCGGCAAGCATGTCCTGTGTGAAAAGCCGCTCGCCCGCACGAGCGCCACCGCCAAACAGATTGTCGATGCCGCCGCGAAAGCGAAGGGAATCTTCATGCCCGCGATGTGCCTGCGTTTCTGGCCCGAGTGGGCGTGGCTGAAGGAGGCGATTTCCGGGGGCCGTTACGGCAGGGTGCTGGCGGCGCGGTTCCGGCGCGTGGCCGAACCTCCGGGCTGGGGCCGGAACACTTTCTTCAACGGCGCGGAATCGGGCGGCGCGCTGTTCGATCTGCACGTTCACGACACGGACTTCGTGAACTTCTGTTTCGGCCGGCCACGCAGCGTTTTCTCAAGCGGCTATCAAAAATTCAGTGGCGCCATCGATCACGTCGTGACGCAATACGACGTGCCCGGAGGCGCCATCGTCCACGCGGAAGGTTGCTGGGCGATGACGCCGGGCTTCGGATTCAACATGAGCTACACCGTGAATTTCGAGCGCGCAACGGCGGACTACGACATCGCCCGCGGCAAGGAAGCGCTCAAGCTCAGTGAAGTGGGCCAGCCTCCGCGGGTCGTGGCCGTGCCCGCCGATCCGTCCGACGGGTACGTGGGCGAACTGCGCCATTTCGTCGAGTGCATCCGCAGTGGCAAGGCCCCATCAGTCGTCACCGCGCGCGACGGGTTGGCCTCGATTGAGATTTGCGAAGCTGAAGAAAGGTCGGTGAACACCCGTCAGATAGTGACACTACACTGAATTTTTATGGCCGCGAAAGAACGCAAGGAACGCAAAGACCCTTCCCCCTTTGCGTTCTCTGCGTTCTTTTGCGGCTAAATCGGCTCTTCCAGCCAAATCCAATCGAACTACCATGAAACTCCCAATCGTAATCACCTTTACTCTCACCGTCCTCTTCGCTGCCTCGGTTTTCGCGGCGGACCCCGCCAAAACCCCGAAAGCCGGAGACAAGGCCCCACTGGTCTCCGGCAAGGACCAGGACGGCAAGACCTGGAACCTCGCCGACCACGTTGGCAAGAAAATCGTGCTGCTCTACTTTTACCCCAAGGACGACACACAGGGCTGCACCCTACAGGCCTGCGGCTTGCGCGACCGCATGGGCGACCTCAAGAAGGACGGCGTCGAGGTCGTCGGCGTCAGCTTCGACTCCAGCGAAAGCCACCAGAAGTTCATCGCCAAGCACATGTTGAACTTCACCTTGCTGGCGGACACCGACGGCCGGATTGCCGACACGTTCGGGGTGCGCCGCGAAGAGGGGAAGAACATCGCCCGCCGCGCCAGCTTCCTCATCGGGCTGGACGGCAAGCTGGCCCACGTCACCGACGTGCCCTCGGCGGACGTTCATCTTGCCGAGATGAAAGACGCCGTGGCGAAGCTGGCGAAGAAGTAAGGAAGCAAAGGGGGCTTCTCACTTTCTGGCGAGCTCAAATGGATCGGTTGGTTTGTGGG
>CAZZAQ010000614.1:2150-3654 GCA_964652165.1 uncultured Bifidobacterium sp. | reverse complement strand
GCAGGACTATGCCAGCCGGGTCGGCTGGCCCACTGCGGTGCGTGTGCACGGTTGCACCCGTTCGTACGCGGGATCAACGTGCCCATTTGCACTTTGATTCGCCCCCGGTCAGACTCGGCAAGCGCATGAACATCCAACTCGTCAATACCGGCAGCGAGTTGATGCTCGGTCGTGTTCTCAATACGCACCAGCAATGGATTTGCCGCCAGCTTGCCGATCACGGCTATGTCGTCACCCGGCAAGTCGCTATCGACGACTCTGCCACGGCCATCCAGCAAGCTGTCCGGGAGGCTCTGTCCGAGGCGCAACTGGTCATTGTCACCGGCGGTCTCGGGCCGACAAGCGATGACCGTACGCGCGACCTGCTGGCGGAAGTGCTCGGCCGGCCGTTGCGCGAAGACGAGTCGATCGTCCAACACATCAGGCAATTCTTCACCGCGCGCGGCCGACGGATGCCGCCCCGGACGCGCGTGCAGGCCCAGGTGCCGGAAGGGGCGACGGTCCTGATGAACGCGCACGGCACCGCGCCAGGGCTGGTTCTCAAGGCGCCGGGTGGCCGGCTGTTGGTGATGCTGCCGGGGCCGCCGCGCGAACTGCGCCCGATGTTCGTCGAGCAAGTCTTGCCGATTCTGGAAAAACGGTTCCCGCTCGACAGCGAGTTCGTCTGCCGCACATTGCGGACCACCGGGCTGGGCGAGTCGCTCGTCGAGCAGAAGATCGCCGCGGCGCTCTCGTCGCTCGTCCAGGCGGGGCTGGAAATCGGCTATTGCGCCCGAGTCGGCGAGGTGGACGTGCGCTTCACCGCGCGCGGCGCGCGGGCCCGCGAGTTGGTCGCCGACGCCGAGCGCATCGGCCGTGAGCGACTGGGCGAACTTGTGTTCGGTGTGGACGACGAATCCCTGGAGGCGGTCCTGGTGCGGCTGCTCACGGAGCGAAGGCAAACAGTGGCGCTTGCAGAATCCTGCACGGGCGGCTGCATCGCGAACCGGATTACGAACGTGCCAGGCGCGTCGGCCGTGTTCCTCGCCGGGCTGGTGACCTACAGCAACGAGGCAAAACAGAAGTTCCTCGGCGTCCGCGCTCAAACCCTCGCCACCCACGGCGCCGTGAGCGAAGCCACAGTCTGTGAGATGGCCGAAGGCGCCCGCGCGCGCACGGGCGCGGACCACGCGCTGGCGGTGACCGGGATCGCGGGCCCGGACGGTGGCACGACCGAGAAGCCGGTGGGCACAGTGTGGATCGGCCTGGCGACCGCGAAGGGAACGCAAGCCGTGAGGAAGCTGAACCCGGCGGATCGCGAGACGTTCAAGTACGTCACCTCGCAGCAGGCGCTGGAATTGTTGCGGCGGGAGATGGTGCAGCGTAAAACGTAAAACGTGAAACGTAAATGCGGACGGACACTGGATCTCTTTTACGTTTTACGTTTTACGTCTCACGCCTCCCCTCTTCCCTCATTGACATTCCCCCGCTCTCCCCTGCCAACCTCCGCTCGTCATGAGTTCGT
>CAZZAQ010000614.1:0-2140 GCA_964652165.1 uncultured Bifidobacterium sp. | reverse complement strand
TCACCGGCGCGGGCCGGGGCATCGGGCGCGCCATCGCGCTCCGCTTCGCCGCCGCGGGCGCGGATGTGGTCTGCGTCTCGCGCACGGCGCAAAACTCGGAGAAGGTCGCCGGGGAAGTGAAGGCGCTCGGCCGCAAAGGATGGGCTTTCGCCGTGGATGTGGCGGACAGTGCCGCGGTCAGCGCCGCGGCGGAGCGCATCCTCGCCGAAGCGGGCCGGGTGGATGTCCTCGTCAACAACGCCGGCATCGCGCGCGACGGCTTGCTCTTGCGCATGAGCGACGCGGACTGGGATGCCGTGCTGAATACGAACCTTCGAGGCGCGTTCGCATTTACCCGAGCCTTCACGCGGTCGTTTCTCAAGCAGCGGTCCGGCCGCATCATCAACATTTCCTCGATCATTGGCCTCATCGGCAACGCCGGGCAGGCCAACTACGCCGCCAGCAAGGCCGCCCTCATCGGTTTCACCAAGGCCTGTGCGCGCGAACTGGGCTCCCGCGGCATTACCGTCAACGCCATCGCCCCGGGCTTCATCGATACCGACATGACCGCCGCGCTGGACGAAAAAGCCCGCGCTTCCCTTCTCGAACGCATCCCGCTCAATGCCTTGGGCAAGCCTGAGGACATCGCGGAAGCGGCCCTCTACCTGGCGGGTCCCGGCGGCCGTTACATCACCGGCCAGGTGCTGACCGTGGACGGAGGGATGGTCATGTGACCGGCGAATTTAACTCGGCGAATTTAACTCTGGACACGGCCCGGAGCAGCCGCTAGACAAGCCGCGATTTTCGACCAGACGACCGAAACAGTGCGCAAAACCCAGAGAACCAACCGGTCACGCGCGCGCCACGATTCAGGGCTTGACGGGTCCGCACCCCTGGCATAGCAAGTGACCAAAAATCAACCGGAGAACAATCATGGCTGATGAATCCGTAGAATCAAAAGTCAAAAAAATAATCGTGGAGCAGCTCGGGGTGAACGCAGACCAGGTAACGCCCGACGCCAAGTTCATCGAGGACCTGGGAGCCGACTCTCTGGACACCGTGGAACTGGTCATGGCGCTCGAAGAGGAGTTCGGGCACGAGATCCCGGACGAGGAAGCGGAGAAGCTTCAAAGCGTTGGCGACGTAATCAAGTACATCGAAGATTCCCGCAAGTAACCCTCACGCATGCTTTCCGGGGCAGCTCCGGCTGAAGTCAGCCCGGCTGCCCCGTTCGATTTTATGCCCGGCAACCCCGAACGCAGAGTCGCCATTACTGGTCTGGGCGCCGTCACCCCCATCGGCAACGACGTGGCGACGGCGTGGAAAAACCTGCTGGCCGGCGAGTGCGGCATCGGCCCGATCACCCTGTTTGACGCCGCCGCGTACGACACCCGCATCGCCGGCGAGGTGAAGCAGTTCGATCCCGCGCCCGCCTTCCCGTCCCCCAAGGACGCGCGACGTTCGGATCGCTTCTCGCAGTTCGGCGTGTTTGCCGCCCGCCAGGCGCTGTTGGACTCGGGGCTCGACCTCGACAAGACCGACCGGGACCAGGTCGGCGTATTCATCGGTTCGGGCATCGGCGGGCTGAAAACCACCGAAGACCAACACTCCATCCTGCTCGCGAAAGGCCCCGGCCGCCTCTCGCCATTCATGATCCCGATGCTGATCCTCAACATGGCCTCGGGATTCTTCAGCATGTTCTACAAGTTGCGCGGCCCCAACCTCGCCACGTGCAGCGCCTGCGCCACCAGCACCCACGCCATCGGCGAGGCCTGGCGCACCATCGAGATGGGCGACGCCAACGTCATGTTCGCCGGGGGCGCCGAGGCCACGATTGTCCCCATCGGCATCGGCGGGTTTTGCGCCATGAAAGCGTTGAGCACGCGCAACGCCGAACCCAAACGCGCCAGCCGCCCCTTCGACGCCGACCGCGACGGCTTCGTCATGGGCGAAGGCGCCGGCGTGGTCGTCCTCGAAGAACTCGAACACGCCAAGGCCCGCGGCGCGCGCCTCTACGCCGAGCTCGTCGGCTACGGCAACACCGCCGACGCCAATCACATGACCGCTCCCGCCCCCTTCGGCGAAGGCGCCGCCCGCTGCATGAGAATGGCCCTGCGGCACGCCCGGCTCGCCCCTGCGGACATTCAGTACATCAACGCCC
>CAZZAQ010000613.1:0-3654 GCA_964652165.1 uncultured Bifidobacterium sp. | reverse complement strand
TGGCCGGCAAAACCGGCACCACCAACGACTTCACCGACGCCTGGTTCGTCGGCTTCTCGCCCTCCGTCACCTGCGGCGTGTGGATCGGCTTTGATGAGAAGAAAACCCTCGGCAAGAAAGAGACCGGCGGCGTGGCCGCCCTGCCCATCTGGATTGACTTCATGAAGGTGGCGCTCGAGGGCCGTCCCCAGGAAGACTTCATCCCTGCACCACCGATTCCCATCAGCGCCGTCGCTCAGGCAGTGGACACCCCCGACGAAGCCGAAGGCGACGGCGAAGCCCACTAGGGCACCTAGCTCGCCACCCGAAGATTAGTTGAAAGTATGCCAACTTGAGGTCACAATCGGTGACCTCAAGCGGCGCATAGCCCTCATGGTCGGCAGAACACTTTCGCATTACCGCATCCTGGAAAAACTCGGTGGCGGCGGTATGGGTGTGGTCTACAAGGCCGAGGACACCCGCCTCGGCCGGCCCGTCGCCTTGAAGTTTCTTCCGGAAGAACTGGCCCGCGACCGCGAGGCGCTGGCCCGCTTCGAGCGCGAGGCCCGCGCCGCTTCAGCCCTGAACCATCCCAACATCTGCACCATCCATGAAATTGGCGAGGACCAGGGCGAGCACTTCATTGTGATGGAGTACATGGAAGGGACCACGCTTAAGGCGCGCGTGGGTGGCAGGCCGGTGGACAACGAGGCCCTGGTTGACTGGGCCCTGCAGATGGTGGAAGCCCTCGATACCGCACACGCCAATGGCATCATCCACCGCGACCTGAAGCCGGCCAACGTTTTCGTCACCAAGAACGGTCTGGCCAAGGTTCTGGACTTCGGGCTGGCCAAGGTGGCCAAGCCGGCGCCGTTGCCCACCGATGCCACCGCCAGCAGCGAAACAAAGTTGACCATGCCGGGCAGCACCATGGGCACGGCAGCCTACATGTCGCCCGAGCAGGTGCTGGGCAAGGATTTGGATGCACGCAGCGACCTGTTTTCCCTGGGCGTAGTTCTCTACGAAATGGCGACCGGGCTGGCTCCGTTCCGCGGCGAGACTGCGACGGCTATTTTCGACTCCATCCTGCACCACGCGCCGCATTCTCCCCTGCGCCTGAACCCGGAGCTGTTGCCCGAGCTGGAGCACATCATTTTCAAAGCGCTGGAGAAGGATCGCAACCTGCGTTACCAGAGCGCCTCGGAGATGCGCACCGACCTGCGACGATTGAAGCGGGACACGGAGTCGGGCTACACCAGCGCTCAGGCCAGCGCCCAGGCTGCGCTTGTGGCAAATGCCCCAGCGGCTAGGCGGCGGCGGGGAATCTGGGCCGGGGTCACGGCGGCTCTGCTTGCGCTGGCCGTAGTGGGTCTTTGGCGCGGTCGCGAGAAGTCGGTTCAAGAATCTGCGCCAATTGCGCCTTCGGTGGCCGTGTTGCCCTTCGTGGACATGAGCGCGGAAAAGAATCAGGAGTACTTTTCCGACGGCTTGGCCGAAGAGCTGCTCAACGCACTGGCCAAGGTGCCCGGGCTGAAGGTGGCGGCCCGGACCTCGTCCTTCCAGTTCAAAGGGAAGAACGAGGACCTTAGGACGATTGGAGAGAAGCTCAACGTGGCCACCATCCTCGAAGGAAGCGTGCGCCGACAGGGCAACCGGGTGCGCATCACGGCCCAGCTCATCAAGGCCTCCGACGGTTTTCATCTGTGGTCAGAGACCTACGACCGCGAGTTGAACGACATTTTTGCGGTGCAAGACGAGATCGCGCGTTCGGTGGCGGGGTCATTGAAGGTGGTGCTCAAAGGGGAAAAGGCCACGACACTTTCCTCTCGGGGCACGAACGCGGAAGCCTACAACGCTTACCTGCAGGGGCGGTACTTCCACGGGAGGGGCGATCACGGAGACCAGGAGAAAGCCGTCGGCTATTTCGAACAGGCGATCAAACTGGCTCCCGACTATGCCCCGGCGTGGGCGTGGCTGGGCGAGACCCACTCTTTCCTGGCAAATTCGGGCGACGCACCCCCAGCCGAAGGCTACCGGAAGGCGCGGGACGCGGTGGAGCGGGCCCTGGTGCTGGATCCGAACCTCGCGGATGCCCACTCCGCCATGGGACGGATACACAGATACTACGACTGGGACTGGGCCGCAGCAGACGCCTCCTTCCGGCGTGCCTTGGCCCTGGAGCCCGAGAACGCCAACGTGATTCGGCGAGCTGGGTACCTGGCTCGCACCCTGGGTCGCCTGGAGGAAGCTCTGACGCTGGGCCGCGAGGCCGTGGAACTGGACCCGCTCAACGCTTACACACATCTCAATCTAGGCACGTCTGCCTATTATGCCGGCCGTCACGAGGAGGCCGTCGCTGTATTCAACAAGATTCTGGAACTCGACCCGCAGTTTGACGAGGCTCACTTTTTCAAGGGCAGCATTTTCCTGTTACAGGGGCAGGCCCAGAAGGCCCTGGCCGAAATGGAACTTGAAAGTACCCCCGCGTGGCGCCTCCAAGGGCTGGCGCTGGCGCATCACGCCCTGGGGCGGAAGAAGGAATCGGACGCGGCGCTCGCCGGCCTGATCAAGAAGTATCAGGCGAATTGGGCCTTTAGGGTGGCGGAAGTGTATGCGTTTCGCGGAGAAACCGACCTGGCCTTCGAGTGGCTGGAGCAGGCCTACCAGCAGCGCGACGGCGGCCTTGTCGTCCTGAAAGGCGACCCGCTCCTGAAGAATCTGGAGCGCGACCCTCGCCACACCGCTTTCTTGAAGAAAATGCGCTTGCCGCTCTGATTTCCCTTCGTATCGAGCTTCGGTGAAGCGGCGGGCGCTACCTCGCCGCTCCCGCCATCCGTGACTCCTCCACTGCCACCAGGCTCTCGTCCATGATGCGGACGGCTTCGTCCACATCCGGCTTCGCAGTGTTCAGCATCGGCGACAGCCGGATCACGTTGCCGTGCATGCCGCCCTTGCCGATCAGCAAGCCGCGCTTGCGGGTTTCTTCCATGAAGGCAACGGTAGCGGCGGCGGCAGGTTCTTTGGTATCGCGGTCGGTGACCAGTTCCAGAGCCTGCATCAGACCCATCCCGCGCACGTCGCCGATAAGCGAATGCTTGTCCTGCAGTCCTTCGAGTTTCTCGCGGAAGTAGCCGCCTACAACCTCGCAGTTGGTGCGCAGGTCGTCTTCTTCGACCAGGTCAATGACTGCCTTGGCGGTGGCGCAGGTGACAGGATTGCCGCCGAAGGTGGAAATGGTCGAACCCTGGAAGGAATCTGCGATCTCGGATTTCGCCACAGTGATGCCGATGGGCTGCCCGTTGCCCAGTCCCTTGGCGGAAGTCAGGATGTCGGGCTCGACCTCCCAGTGCTCAATGCCGAACCACTTGCGCCCGGTGCGTCCCCAGCCGGTCTGCACTTCGTCGGCGATGAAGTCTCCGCCGTACTCCTTCACGATGCGAAACGCCATCTTGAAGTACTCGCGCGGCGGGGTGATGAACCCGCCCAGTCCCTGGATGGGCTCGGCCAGCAGGGCCGCGATGCGGCCGGAGGTGGAAGTCTGGATCACGTTTTCGATGTCCTTCACGCAGGCCACTTCGCACGAGGGATACGTTTTTCCCAGCGGGCAGCGGTAGCAGTAGGGATTCATGGCGTGCACGATGCCGACTTCGATCGTCCCTTTGCGCCATGTGCTCA
>CAZZAQ010000612.1:2322-3656 GCA_964652165.1 uncultured Bifidobacterium sp. | reverse complement strand
CACCTGGTTCGGGACCAGGGGGTCGGAGGTTCAAATCCTCTCTCCCCGACCAACTTTTCCCAAGCAAATCACTGAATTAGCGAAGTTACAGGTTTCGGGATTTCCACAATTTGGGTCCGATTGGGTCCGATAAGCACGGACTCCAACTTTTCTACGGCAGCCCGAGCATCCGAAGGCACCGAATGGATGTACACCTCTCGTGTGACCTGAGATGACGAGTGCCCGAGAAGTGCCTGCACGGTTCCGAGTGGCGTCCCAACTGAATCAAGCAAGGTCGCATTCGCATGACGCAGCCAGTGCCAGTTGATCTCAGCAAGGCCCAGCTGCTCGGCAGTAGGTCTCAGCTGCCGGTTGAGCAGATTACGGCGGCTGAGAGGCTTTCCCATCCGAGTGCAGAAGACCAGCTGATCGGTGCATGCACGCGCAGGTTCGCGCCCTGAGAGGATTTCGACCGCCTTGCCAGCAAGCGGCACAGTTCGCGCGCTAGACGCGCTCTTAGGCTCATCGAAGTGTCCCTCATAGACCGTTTGCCGCACGCGCACCACAGCCCCAGCCAAGTCTACGTCCTGCCAGCGCAAGGCCAGGAGCTCGCCTACTCGAAGCCCGGTCAGGGCCAGGAGCCAAGCGACCCCTGACGCCGGGTTCGGTCATAAATCCAAGAGGCTGGTACTCGCAGTCGCTCGGCGACCTCGCGCACGGTCAGAACTGTGCTAGGGCAGTCGTTTTCGAGGGTTGATGGATTCATGCTTTTGTCCTTCTTGCTGCCGGCTTCTTTCTTGGCCTTTTGCGCCTCTGGTGTTTCCGTGCGCTCCGACGCAGTTTACTGGCCTTCCTCCTCCAGTAGGCCTCAGCCCGCTGGTTGACAGCAGCGATCAGATTCTCAAGGTTGATTACGTGGTAAGTCGTTGATATCCCATCTTCCGCACTTGCCGAATATGCGCCAGTAAGCACCCGAATGTGCGGCTCACATATAGGCGTGGGGAAGGTCCCGACGGAGCCGCTGGACATCGAAAGTGACACCTCCATACTCGCCCGAAACGAGTGACTTTGCTCCATTCGGCTTGATGGCACCCATCCCCTCGTAGGCAAGCGCAATATGCTTGGTCGAAACGCCGTTCTTCCTTAGTTCAAACAACAGGGCAATCACATATGCGTTTTCCAGAGCCTGCGCCTCTTCCCGGGTACCCACATTCAACGACGGAAATTTTCTCTGTTGCTATTTTTTCTGGTTTCGACTCCCGAATCAGAAGTTGTACGAAAGATAGCGCAGATTGGTGCCCATTCGCCTCGAATCCGGCTGCATACCGTAGTTGTGCTTACGTAGTGCTCTTTGG
>CAZZAQ010000612.1:0-2312 GCA_964652165.1 uncultured Bifidobacterium sp. | reverse complement strand
ATTGGGTCCGATAAGCACGGACTCCAACTTTTCAACCGCATTCCGAGCATCCGAAGGCACCGAATGGATGTAGGCTATTTCTTCCAGAGGTTTCGTTCCTTGAAAGCATCCGTGTGTTGACCTACGGTTGGCGCCGGGCGGCGCACGCACACCGAACTGGATGAAAACGTAAACGGGGATCCGACGGTTCGATAGGTCTGGCCGGTTTCTCCATATGGAACTTCCCAGATCAGGTTCTTGTGCGCGACCTGCGGATCCTGTTCCAGCTTGGTGTAGTCCCTCACGGGTGCGCACCAGATATCATGCGGAGATAACAGCTCGACCCAGTGCTCGGTCGGGCGCGTTGCAAAATGGGCCGCCAGCCTGCGGTAAATATCATCGCGGCTCTGAAACATTTTTTCATTTGTATCGTATTCAGCCAGCCAGTTGACTCCGAGAATCTCGCCGAGCAGTGGGCACGCGCAGATCGAAAGCAGGAGATAGCCATCACTGGTCGCATACACCCCGGCCGGTCCGGTCATGCCGGGATGCCCGACATTTTCCTCCGGACGGTCCATTGGCCCATGATGGTTGAAGAAAACGGTGAGCTCCTGCTGCTGAATCGCCATCATGCAGGAGAACAGGTCGATATCGACGCGCTGCCCCTCACCGGTTCGATTCCGATGTTGCAGCGCAGCCAGGATTCCGACCACCAGATAGACGGCGGAAAACTGATCAGCGACTGCCACACCGAACAGAAAGGGGGGATCGCCTCGCCTGCCGGTTAACCACATCGCCCCGGTGAGCGCCTGTACAATGTAGTCTTGTCCGGGCCGCTTCGCGTACGGCCCCGTCTGGCCAAAACCAGACGATGCCGCATAGATGAGGCGGGGATTTCGCTTGCGTAGAGTCTCGTATCCGAGACCCAGGCGATCCATCACACCAGGACGGAAGTTTTCAACCACCACATCCGCCAAGTCCACGAGTTCAAACACTCGTTCGCGGTTATCAGGATTACGCAAGTCGACCTCGACGCTTCGCTTGTTACGATTGAACGCCAAGAAAGCATCGGTCTCCCCATGGGTCCGCGCCATGAAGATGCCCCACTGGCGCATCCAGTCGCCGTCCTGTTTTTCCAGCTTGACGACGTCGGCGCCGAAGTCAGCGAGGATTTGCGTCGCCATCGGGCCTTGCAGCAGCGCGGTAAAATCCAGGACGCGTATCCCCTCGAGTGGTCCCGGCAAGTCATCACGTTGATCGGTCATTTTCTTTCCTCACCGGTCAGGCCGCGTGCGCCGAGGATACCGCCATGCTCGTAGCGATACATAAGCCGCGACCCTTCCGTAGAACTGCACGCAAGGTCAGACAATGCCATCCTGCCCCCAATCGCTGAGTAGGGTATCAACCAGACGTCCGTACTCCACCAAACACGATTCGACGGTGGTGTCTCTTCCCCACACAAATCGATGAATCAGTTCGCCGGCGAGCTGTTGAAAACGGCGGTGTCCAGCTACGCGCGGGCGCGTGAACGCCTGCTCCATGGTAAGCCGCGTTGCGCGGAAGAATCCGCCGACCTGGGCATTCACCGCCGCAGACTCCCAGGCCGCCGCATGTCCGGGCTGACCACCGGCACTGGCGTAAGTTCCGCACTGTACCTCCGGCGCGGCGATCCGCCGTGCCAGAGCGGCTGCTTCTGAACGGTGAGAACTTCGCGCCGAAAGCGCGAGACCCACCCCTCCCAGAACCGATCCATGCCGTCCGCTATTGCCCCGTGGCGCATTTGCGAAGCGCAGAGTATGGAGCGCGAAGCCTACCCGGGCGTAATTCGAATAGCCGAACATCAAGGGCACATAGATGATTTCGTCAGTACGGCTCATTCGATCCGATATGGCAATCGGATCATCGTTTTGGGACGTCGGATGAACTTTGGCTGCAAGCTCGCGGAGGAATTCGAGCGCATCGCGCCCTGCAGCCGGATCAACCTGTGCGCCTGCACGCCAGAACTCATTGCCGGCTGCGCACACCCCGATGGAAAGAAAGGCACAATAGACATGATTCGGATTCAGAGCAACCGCAACTCTATGCCGCGCCCCCCGGCATCTGCCTGCGAGATCGGCAACATCTGCCCACGTCGTTGGCAATGATCCCAGTCTCGCTGCGGTCCACAAGTCATCCCGTACCGCGCTCACCTGACAGGCCGCATCGATCGCGAGTGCCCACTGCTTTCCCTTCCATGTATAAGACGCGTAGCTCGGTCCCACGCTATGAGCGGCCTGATCGGCCAAGTATGCGTGCTCCACCCAGTCGTCAACGGGCGCGATCAGACCGGAGGT
>CAZZAQ010000611.1:0-3660 GCA_964652165.1 uncultured Bifidobacterium sp. | reverse complement strand
AGGGCCGCGACCACCGGCTGACGGACGTGCACGGCGAAGTCGTGCGAGGAATCCTCGCGTAGCGGGACAGAGTATTCGTCGGCCATCTCCCGGAGGGAGATTTGACAATAGCCCACCCTTTCAAGGGTGGGACTGAGGGATAGGGTCATCGCGTCCCGAAGGGACGGCTGAAGCAGGACATTCGGTGGATTCAGCCGTCCCTTCGGGACTAATGCAATCGCGAATCTGGACCCGGCAGTGAACTGCCGGGCTATTCTCAAATCTCCCTCCGGGAGATAGGAAACGCCGGACCAAATGTCCAAACGACAGGGGATGGGCATCCCGCGGCGCGACGGCTGCTTTTCGACGGAACTTCCTGCTCGACAATCATGCCCGCCTCATATACACGATCCCAGTGGCAATAAAGCCGCAAAATTGCGGATCACTGAAAAGCTAGGCCGCCAAGCGTGCTGCAATCCAGTACCAGAAATGAAAACCAAGATGAAAACGACAAAACTGCTCATGACATTCCTGCTCTTATTCGGAGTTTGCGCTTGCGCCCACGCAGCGACACTCATCGGTCCTTTGCGGTATTTGAGCCGCACCAACAGTCCATTCTTCAGCAGCATCCTCGACGGCAAGACATTCTTGGAGACATTTGAGCGAGGTGGATTGTATGCGCCAGGGGTTGCCTCATCCAACGGCGTTGTTGTCGGTCCAAGTCAATCGACTGCTACTGATTCGGTTGATAGCGATGACGGTGCGATTGACGGCTCAGGCAGCCGTGGCCATAGTTTTTACGAATGTACGGCCCCAGCTATTACCTTCACATTCGACACAAACATTTTGGGGCATTACCCGACACAAGCGGGCCTCGTTTGGACGGATGGTACCCCCGGCGGCGCTGTGACCTTTCAGGCTTTCGACGCTCAAGGCGTGTTGATAGGCACCATCAACACCAACATTGGCGATGGAAGCTATTATGGCACCACCGATGAGGACCGCTTCTTCGGTGTTATCTGCTCCAACGGCATTTCAGCTATTTCGATTAGCCGGGCCGAACCTGCCTGCGTGGAGATTGACCATCTTCAGTACGGCGAGTTCGAAGCGCCGCTTTTGAGTATCCAGTGTGCTGATGTTGATATTTGCTGGTACGCACGGTCAAACGTTATGTACCAGCTCCAGTATCGGTCCGAGTTGACTACGAACATCTGGATGCCAATCGGACCGCCCATCACGGGGACCGGTTCGACCAATTGCGTCACCACCTCCGTTCGAGAGGACCCGCAAAGATATTATCGAGTTTTTGTCATGTCTCCATGAAGGAGATTAGGTATGATTGAATGGCGGTCTAACACTGCGCTGGAGCATCTAACAGCCGCATCGCCACGACGGGCCCACGGGACAACCGAGGAGGCCGCGACTCGCCTCGGCTGTCCCGAGTTTCGTCGCGTGCTGGCGATGGAACGGCGGTCGTTCCTCAAGGCGGGCGTGTTGGGCATGGCCGAGTTGTCGCTGGGCGAACTGCTCAAGTTCGAAGCGCTCGCCGCTGCCGGCGGCAAGTCCCCTTCCCGCCAAAGCTCCGTCATCATCCTCTGGATGCGCGGCGGGCCGAGCCAGCATGAGACCTGGGACCCCAAGCCCGACGCCCCCATCGAGTATCGGGGTGAGTTCGGCGCGATTCCGACCCGCGTGCCCGGGATCCAGCTTTGCGAGTTGCTCCCGATGAGCGCGCGGATCATGGATAAGTGGTCCATCATTCGCAGCCTGCATCACGAAGACGCTGGCCACTCGACTGGCGACCAGATTGTCTTCACCAGTTATCCGCCCGCGCCGAACCTGCCGGCCGAAGGGCCGGGCAACACATTCCCGAGTTGCGGCTCGATCGTCGCCAAACAGCTTCAGCACCAGAACCCGCGCCTGCCCGCCTACGTGATGATTCCCCGGATGGTGCCCGGCACCGGCGCCGCCTATCTCGGGCCGGCCTTCAATCCGTTCGAGACGATGGCCGATCCGATTGGCGACAAACCGTTCAAGGTGCCGAACGTTTCGCTGCCCGCCGGCGTGTCGTTCCAACGCCTGGAGGATCGCCGTTCGCTGATGGCCTCCTTCGACAACTTGCGCCGCGACGTGGACAACAGCGGCCAGATCGAAGCGATGGACCGCTTTCACCAAAGAGCCTGGGACCTCGTCACCAGCCCCCAGGCGCGCGAAGCATTCGATTTGGATGCCGAGCCGCGGGCGCTGCGCGAGCGCTACGGAGTGATGCCCGAATTCAAGGCGCCCACGCCCGACCGTTGCGGCGTGCCCGCCTGGAGCCAGCGGCTGCTGCTGGCCCGCCGGCTCGTCGAAGCGGGCGTGCGGCTCGTGACCGTGGACTTGCGCTGGTGGGACACGCACGTGCAGGGGTTCGACACGATGCGCAACGGCTTTCTCCCGCGCTGGGACCGCGCCTACAGCGCGCTGATCGAGGACCTCGACCAGCGCGGCCTGCTCGCCAGCACGATGGTCATCGCGTGGGGTGAATTCGGACGCACGCCCAAGGTGAACGCGAACGCGGGGCGCGATCACTGGCCCAACGTGTTCAGCGCCGCCGTTGCCGGGGGCGGCATCCAGGGCGGGCGCGTCATCGGCGCGTCGGATGCCAAGGGCGCCGAACCGGCCGAGAACCCCAAATCGCCGCAGGACGTGCTCGCGACGATGTATCGCCATCTCGGCGTCGATGCCACCGTTCAATACACCGACCACTCCGGCCGGCCGCATCCGGTGCTGCCGTCGGGCGCGCCCATCGAGGAGCTGTTTGGGTGAACGGCTGCTGAAAAATCCTTTGGGTTGCCTGCTGTTCGCCGGTCCACAGGCCTGGAAGACAGAAGAAAAAGCCGGGCCGCTTCAGGCGTGCTTGACAAGCTTCAATGAGGCTCCAGCGCAGTGTTGAACGGCATTGTCAATCAATCCTCTTTTGGCAGTACACTGATGTCGTTGTAAACCTTGAGGGCATCTGCATCCATTGCCGGCATCGCTCCGCCTTGCAGCTTTTTGTTCGAGCGCTTCATCTGTACTGCAGAAGCCTTGGCAGCCGTGGCCAACACAACGAAACCTCTCCTCTTGGCGAGCACCGCAAGTTTGACGCGGACGCCCAGTGCAAGAACCAGTTCGGCGTCCTCTCGCGGTGCAATCTTGGTGGCTTGGCAAAGAATGAGCATCGCAAACTCAGCGTCGGGCGTCGAGCCGTGGAGGTAACAGTCCTCCACAAGGTAGGCAGAAATCCAGTAATGCCGTCGCAAGTCCGGGCCAAGAAACTCGAGTATTGCAGCATGGGAGTCATTGGTGATGGTTTTGACGCAGGCGTGGAAGATTCTGGCAACCTCTTCGTTGTCAGTGTCCCACTCCCCGCCCTGAGCGTCGAGGTGCTTGAGCAAGGGTGTAAATGGACTGTCCGCCGCGACGGCCAGCGTGACTGGCACCAGAGTGAGTAAGTGAATTAGCGCGAATCGTTTCATGGAATGGAAAGCAGACACCATGAAGACCTACATACTCCGCAACTCCAACTCTGTCGAGCCGCAAAGGCCGGCGCGGCCGCAGCGCCGCAGCGGGGCAAATCAGTTGTTGAAGGCTATCCTGTCTAAGAATCCCAACGGGATTCCGCAACGAAGCCCAGGGTTGCGAGGAACGAGCTACCCT
>CAZZAQ010000610.1:3051-3662 GCA_964652165.1 uncultured Bifidobacterium sp. | reverse complement strand
GGCCAGGGGCGCACGGTCGATTTCAAAAACACTGTCGTCATCATGACCAGCAATATCGGCTCGCCGCTCATCCAGCAGTTCTTCGCCGCGGGCCAGCGACGCGACGTGGCGGCGATGGAGCGCGAAGTCAAAGCCGAGCTGAAGGCCCATTTCCGGCCCGAGTTCCTCAATCGAATCGACGACACCATCCTCTTCCACAGCCTCGACGAGAAGCAGATTGAAACGATCGTCGACCTCCAACTCGCGCGCGTGGAGAAGCGGCTCGCGCAGCAGAACCTCTCGATGGAACTCGACAAGGCGGCGAAGAAGTTTCTCGCCAGGGAAGGCTATGACCCGCAATTCGGCGCGCGCCCGCTCAAGCGCTCGATCCAGGAACATCTGCTCGACCCGCTGGCGATGAGGCTCCTGGAGGGCGCGTTCAAGCCCGGCGACCATCTCCGCGTGACGGCGGAGAACGGGAAGCTGCGTATCGAGGCGGGGAAATAACCTCCTGGGACCGCCGGCATCCTGCCGGCGAATTCTCGACTCACAGACAAGCAACTCGCCGGCAGGATGCCGGCGGTCCCAGGGCAGCCGACCGGCAGGTCGGCCCTACCAAGTTCATGGAAGGG
>CAZZAQ010000610.1:0-3041 GCA_964652165.1 uncultured Bifidobacterium sp. | reverse complement strand
TCCCTCGCGCTGGCTCGCCGGCAATTCGGAATTCGCCCCCAAGCATCTTCGCCCGTTCCCGCATACCGAGCAGGCCGAGGGACTTGCTGTTCCTGACTTCGTCCGCGGTGACTCCGCGGCCGTTGTCGCGGACCTCCAGCACGATCGCGCCGGCTTCGACCCCGAGTCGGGCGGCCACCCTTGTGGCGCCGGCATGTCGGGCGACATTGGTCAGCGTTTCCTGGAAGATGCGAAACAGCGCGGTGCCAGGCTCGCAGGCGACCTGAACGCCGCTCAGGTCGGACGACACCGCGCACTCGATACCTGTGCGCTCCTGCCATTCGCGGGCCTGCCATTCCAGCGCGGGCACGAGGCCGAGATCGTCGAGCACGCCGGGGCGCAGTTCGGAAGAAATTCTCCGGACGGTTTTCACCATCTGGTCGAGAAGGGTGAACATCGACGTGAGTTTGGCGCCCAGCGGCGCGCGGGCGGCCGGGTCGTCGAGCGTCTCGACCCGCTTCTCAATCCAAGCCACGTCCATGCGCAGCCCGGTGAGCATCTGTCCAAGCTGGTCGTGGACTTCCCGGGCGATGCGCGTCCGTTCCTCCTCGCGGACGCCTTGCAGGTGCGCGGCCAGCAGCCGCAACTGATCGCGCGAGCGGTTCAACTCCTCCTCGCGCTGGCGCCGCTCGCTGATGTCGCGGAACACGACAACCTGGCCGATGGTCTCGCCCGCGTCGTTGCGAATCGGCGCCGCGGTGCATTCGATCGGCCGCCGAATGCCATCGCGGGCGGCGAGCGAGGTCTGCCGCGACAGCGGTTCCGGGGCAACTGTGCCGGAATCGCCGCCCACCGAATCGTATGTGTTTAGCGTAGCTGCGACCGTGAGGTCGCGGGACGTGGGCGCAGAGGGTTGGGCCGCGGCATCGTTTTCGTTCCCGCTTGAAAATTCAGCCCGCGACCTCACGGTCGCAGCTACAACTGTGCCTGAATGGCCGCCCGCCGGATCAGGAGGAGTCGGCGGCGCCGGAAAGACCTCGTCCAGCGGCCGTCCCTGGGCTTCGGCGAGCCGCCAGCCCGTAAGTGTTTCGGCGACCGGATTGAGGAAAGTAACGGCGCCCTGTCGGTCGGCGGCGATGACACCGTCCCCAATCGACTTTATGGCGGCGCCAAACGATTGCTCGATGCGCCGCAGGCGGCTCTCGTCGGCGTGCTTGGTGAAGGCCAGGTCGATACTGCTCTTGAGGTCCTCCTGGCGGAAAGGCTTGAGCACGTAGCCGAAGGCCCGCGCCGCCTGCGAGCGTTCAATCGTCGCGTCATCCGCACGACCGGTGACGAACACGACTGGAATGCCGAACCGGGTGAAGACCTGGGCGGCGGTCTGAACGCCGTCGAGTTTGCCGCGCAGCGAGATGTCCATAAGCGCCAGGTCCGGCTGGAGTCGCCCGGCTTGCGCCAGCGCCTCCTCGCCTGTGGCGGCCGTCGCCGCGACTTCGTAGCCGGATTTCTCCAGGAACTGGCGAATGAGCTGGGCGATTTCGGGTTCGTCCTCGACGATGAGAATTCTTTTAGCGGCCATTTCGATTGGATCCTTGCGCACGTATCCGTTTAGCGTAGCTGCGACTGTGAGGTCGCAGGCTGAATTCTCAAGCGGGAACGAAAACGATGTCGCTTCCCAAGCTTCTGGGACTCCGTCCCGCGACCTCACGGTCGCAGCTACGCTAAATACGTGCGTGCGCACGGAGCGCCGGCACGGTAGGGCGAGCGAGGCGGTTCGTCAAAGGTTCCTGACAAACAAATCGCTTGGACCCTCGGCGCGTCTCCGGTATCACCGGCTCGATGCCGCGTTGCCCGCTCCGGCCCACCGCCTAATGAAAATTGGTTTCGTCCTGTTCGACTACTTTCCGTTCGGCGGGCTGGAGCGGGACTGTTTTCGCATTGCTTCGCTCTGCGCGGAGCAGGGACACCAGTTGACGTTCTTTACCCGCACGTGGCAGGGGGAACAGCCGGCCCACATGAAGGTCGAGTTGCTCGGGCGGCACGGCCGGACCATCCCGGCGCGCAACCGCCATTTTGCGCGCCGACTGGCTGAGATTCTGCCACAGCGCGAGCTGGACGGCGTCGCCGGTTTCAACAAGTTGCCCGGGCTTGATGTTTATTACGGAGCTGACCCGTGCTACGCGGCGGCTCTCGAAGCGAAGCCGTTCTGGAAGCGCTGGCTGCCGCGCTGCCGGCAGTATCTGGAGTTCGAGCGGGCGGTGTTCCAGCGGGGAGCGCGGACGGTGATCCTCCAGTACATCCCGCGCGACATTCCGCTGTATAAGAAGTTTTACGGCGCCGAGGACCGCTTTCACGTCCTGCCGCCCAACGCGCGACGCCACGGGTTTTCGGCCGCCGACCAACCCGTCGCGCGCCGGCGCGTGCGCGAGCACAAGGGCTGGAGCGCCGACGAACGACTGGTCTTGTTCGTCGGCTCGGACTTCCAACGCAAGGGGTTGGACCGCGTGATCCGCGCGCTGGCCGCGCTGGAACCGGCGCTGCGCGAGCGCACCCAACTCGCCGTGCTGGGCCGCGACGAACCCGGCCGCTTCACCCGGCTCGCGGCCCGGCTGAGGATTGCCGAACGGGTCCATTTCCTCGGCGGACGCCACGACGTGCCGGATTGGATGTTGGCCGCCGACGTGATGGCACACCCGGCGCGCAGCGAAAACACCGGCTCGGTGTTGGTCGAGGCTCTGTCGTTCGGCCTGCCGGTACTCGTGACGGAAGTCTGCGGTTACGCCAGCCACGTCGCCGAGTCTCGGGCCGGGAAGGTGCTGCCGGAGCCGTTCGACCAGGCGACGTTGGACCGCGCCCTGGCCGAGGCACTCGCCCCGGACGTGCTCGCCTCGTGGCGCAACAACGCCTGGACCTATGCCGCGACCGGCGTCCTGTTCGGCTGCCACGAGCGGGCGGCGGAGATCATCATTGAATCGTGTTCGAACTGAACGCCCATCTCCAGCAGCATCTGCCGAAGGAAAACACTTTCGATTGGGTGCTCAATTGAAAGTGTTTTCCTTCGG
>CAZZAQ010000609.1:0-3668 GCA_964652165.1 uncultured Bifidobacterium sp. | reverse complement strand
CCTGCGGCGCGCTCGCCTACCATGCCAGGGCGAAGTTGCCCTATATCAGCGTCCTCACGCATCCGACCACCGCGGGCGTCATGGCCAGTTACGCCAGCGTGGGCGATCTCATCATCGCCGAGCCGGGCGCGATGATCGGTTTCGCCGGCCCGCGCGTGATCAAGGACACCACGCAAGCCGAATTGCCGCCGGGGTTCCAGACGGCCGAATTCCTGCTCGAACACGGCCTCATCGACGCCATCGTGCCGCGCAAGGAGATGAAGGAACGGCTGACGTACTACCTCGACTTCCTTACCGCGGGGCGCAAGCAGGCGGCGGGGCAGTGAGGGGAGTGTTGGAGTGTTGGAGTGTTGGAGTGTTGGAGTGTTGGAGTGTTGGAGTGTTGAAGTGTTGGAGTGTTGAAGTGTTGAAGCGTTGAAGTGTTGAAGCGCCAGCCGGATAATTCACAAATGTAGTTCCTCGCTGCTTCCGGTGGAGTAGAACGCAGCAACCCGGCGGTGCTTCGGGCTGAAAGCCCGGAATGTTACAGCCTGGGGTGGAGCGCGCAGCGCGCAGCCCCAGGTCCGCTGACGCAAAGAACTCACCAGCCCTGAAAGGGCGTTACGGCCTTCGCCGAGCCAAGTGACGGTCTTTCAGGCCTTGGAGAGGGTGTGGGTGGCTTTGACCTGGGCCTGCGCTCGCGGACTCGCTTCAGCCCAGGCTGTCACAGAACGGGCCTTCAGCCCTCAACGCCTGATAAACACAAAGATCCCGCTGAAGCGGGGTCTTAATGAGAGGAGCGCCGGCCTCCTCACGATTCCAGGATGCGCCCCTGACAATTCTACTTGGCAAGAAATCCTTTACGGAACCGCGAAAATCCGCTTTCATGGAAACCATGCAGGTCTGGGCCGTCCTGAAAGCTTCCCTGCACGATTCTGTGCGAAATGCGCTGAGCGCAGCGTGGCCCGATACCTGTTCGCCCAATCCTGACCAACACGATGCAACTCGAGTTCATCTGCCCTGAATGTCGGGTCTCTGGATTGACTCCCGAGATTCCCCTCGACAAAGCTGTCGCCGTTGCTCTCAAACAATTGCGCATCCGGTGTCCATGTTGCTCGGCCATCATTGAGGTGACGGAACCGCTAAGGCGCGTCATCTGGAAAACGAGTGCGAACGTGTCCACGGTCTTGCTCGAGAAGCACGAGATATCCTTGTCGCTGCTGGCGAAAGCCTTGAAGGCGGAACTGGAACGGCGAGACTCAAAGAGGAAACGGAAGGAACCGGTCGGTTGCCAACAAGGCGCTGCGCCGAACGACAACGCCGCGGCGCCGCTTGGCAGTACGGAAGACTCGGGAGGGGACCGTCTTCGGTGAGCGAATCGTTAGGCGGCACCACGCGCCATGCAAAAACGACACACCATTATTCTCGTTGCTACGGTGTTTGCGGTTTGCGCGTTGCTCGTTGTTCTCGCACTCAGGCCCGCAAGCTCGCCCTTCAATGTTACGGTCACCTACATCGGCTACACCAACGATTCATTCCGCGCTCCGTGGCTTGGCACCACCAACGCGCCTGCTTTCGCCATCCGCAATCTGAGCCGTTGGCCCGTGCTTCGCACGTCCTGGAGCTGGATTCACAGCGGGCCGCCTGGCCAACTCGGAGGGTTCAGCCAGATTGAGGATCTAGGCTTGCCGGACTCCCACATCCTCAAACCGGGCGAGTCCGAGGTTGTCACTGTCCCGCCGCAGACCAATCATACACGATGGGCGGTCTGTTTCTCCTTCTACAATGAGGGTGCGCAGGCGCGATTTCGCAAGACGGTGCTTAAGAAGGGCGAGAAATTAGGGTTGACCAAATACAAACAGAGCAATTACTGCGTGTCGAGTGACGAGGTGAGACAGTGAAGCTGCTGCCCAACCCATAGCCGTGGCAACCCGCGAATTCTCCGATACGGCCCTGGTCCTGGTGGGCCACGGCTCGACGCTCAACGCCGAATCCAGCGCGCCGACCTACCAGCACGCGGACGAATTGCGCCGGCGGAGGATTTTCGCCGAGGTCGTTGAGTGCTTCTGGAAGCTGGAGCCGCCGATTTGCGGCGTGCTGCGGGGAGTCTTCGCGAGGCGGGTGTTCGTCGTGCCGCTGTTCATCAGCGAGGGGTATTTCACCGAGGAAGTCATCCCGCGCGAACTCGGCCTCTGCGCCCGGGACGAGCGGAATTATCCGCGCGTCCAGCAGCGCGGCGCGCAGACGATCCACTACTGCGGCCCGGTGGGGACGCATGACAGCATGACGGCCGTGCTGCTGGCCCGGGCGCGCGAAGTGGTCGAGCGCCACCCTTTCCCCCGCGCGCCCAAGCCCGCCGACACGTCGCTCTTCATCGCCGGCCACGGCACGGGCAACAACGAGAATTCCCGAGCCGCCATCGAGCGGCAGGTCGCGCTCATTCGCGCGCGGGGCGAATACGCGGCAGTGCAT
Source organism: uncultured Bifidobacterium sp. (assembly GCA_964652165.1). Lineage (GTDB taxonomy): Bacteria > Verrucomicrobiota > Verrucomicrobiia > Limisphaerales > JADJPG01 > DASTLJ01. The sequence goes on along the minus strand of CAZZAQ010000609.1, from coordinate 1,217 downwards.
GCCGTGTTCCTGGAGGAAGCTCCCCGCATCGGCGAGTGCTATGCGCTGGCGCCGACGAACAGCATCGTGGTGGTCCCCTTTTTCATCAGCGACGGGCTACATTCCTACGAGGACATCCCGGTGTTGCTGGGCGAGCCCGCGCCGGCGGTGCAGGCCCGTTACCGGGCGGGCGAGCCGACGTGGCGCAATCCGACGGAGAAACAGGGCAAGCGCGTCTGGTATTCGGCCAGCATTGGCACCGAAGCGGGCATTGCGGAGGTGATTTTGGAGCGGGTGCGCGAAGCGTTGAATCGTTGAATCGTTGAATCGTTAAACCGTTAAACGGTTGAACCGTTGAAACGTTGAACCGCCAGCCGTTTCAACGATTCAACGATTCAACGATTTAACGATTAAACTCCTCTACCCTCACGCCTCACGGACGATGGGTGTGACCTTCCACACGGACGGATTGCTGGACGGCACCAGGTCGTGTTCGCCGAACTGCGGCACGGGGAATTCGCTCGGCGCCTCGGGAACGAGGTGGCGCGGGCGATCCGGGCCGGTGAGGTGTTGCGCTTCGATCTTCCGTTGCAGCGTCATGAAGGCGTGGATGAGCGCCTCGGGCCGGGGCGGACAGCCGGGGATGTGGACGTCCACCGGGATATAGCGGTCGATGCCCTTGAGCACGTTGTAGCCCTGCTTGAAGGGCCCACCGCTGATGGCGCAGGCGCCCATGGCGATGACGTATTTCGGCTCGGGCATCTGGTTGAAGAGGCGCACGACTTGCGGCGCCATTTTCTTGGTCACCGTGCCGGCCACGATCATCAAGTCGGCCTGGCGCGGCGAGGGGCGGAAAACTTCGGCGCCGAAGCGGGCCAGGTCGTAGCGGGCCATCGTCGTGGCGATCATCTCGATGGCGCAGCACGCCAGGCCAAACTGGAGCGGCCAGCACGAGTTCATGCGGCCCCAGTTGTAAAGCTCTTCGAGCTTCACGGTGAAGACGCCCTGCTTGCTCAATTCACTGCGCAATCCTTCATCCATTGCGAGGCCAGTGTACGGGCGGCGGGGCCAAGTGCAAAGGAATTCCAGGGGCGAGGCGGAGGCGGCGCTTGAAACTGCCCTCATTCGCCGCCTGCGGGCCTTAGCTGCTCCGTCCCAAGGAGGAGATTGGCGTTCGGCTTTTCATCACTCCATTACTCCATCACTCCATTACTCCATCACTCCATTACTCCATCACT
>CAZZAQ010000608.1:0-3670 GCA_964652165.1 uncultured Bifidobacterium sp. | reverse complement strand
TCTCTCGTTCCCTCACCCCTGATCCCTCTCCCATCCGATGGGCGAGGGGAATCGAGGCGGAGAAGGAGCGAAGCGCGCCATCCACGCGGAGCGGTCGCTGGCGCAAGGCCGCGTAGTAGTCCTGGACGGGCTTGTGCGCCGCTTTGAGTTCCAGCTTGGACATGGGCGTGTTGTAGCAGGTCGAGCGGTCAGGCGCGAGCGGTTACAGGCGAGGCACGAACCGGCCGGTTCGTTGCATGTAGTTCCGATAGTCGTCACCGAATCTGGCGATGAGGTTTTGCTCTTCCTTCCGCGTGCGGATGACCAGCAGCAGGAGCAGCAGGCTGCCTGCGACAAAGATAAACCAGTTGGCCGCGCCGAGAGAGTTGGCGAGAATCGCCAGCGCAGCCGATGTGTAAATGGGATGCCGCACCCAGCGGTAGGGACCGGTAGTGACCAGCGAGTGCTCCTTCCTCGTCACCACGGTGTCCGTCAGGTTCCTGCCCAGGCTGCGGAAGGTCCAGAAGAGCAGCAATCCGGCGAGCAGCCCGAGGCCAAGGCCCGCCCAGCGCAGCCAGGCGGGCAGGGGCACAGCCGCCCAGGCCATGCAGGCTGGGTTGATGAGGTACGCGATAAAGCCGGTCATGCCCGCCACGCCCGCCAGCCGCAACGTGATGAGGACGAAGAGACCCTCCTGCCGGCGGTCCAGCCTTTCATCCGTTCGCGCTCTTAGCCGATGCCAGACTCCAATCGGCACAACGAGGACGAACCCGACGAGGAGGATGAGCCGGAATGGGTGGTCGTTGCTCATGCGTCAGCTTCAGGTCGTCGCTTTTCCCTGGTCGTTCTCCGTCGAGGCGGAGAGGGAGAGCGGCGCGCCGTCCACGCGGAGCGGTTGCTGGCGCAAGGCCGCGGAGTAGTTCTGGACGGGCTTGTGCTCCGCTTTGAGTTCCAGCCTGGGCTTCACGGGCTTTGTTCTAGCCGGTTCGGTTCGTCACGTCGAGTGCGGCGGGAGAAGAAGATTTTTTCAACCACCAATGGACACGAATGGACACGAATCCGGCCGGCCGAATTGAAGACACGGATTCCACGGATTTTCACGCAACCAATCCGTGTTCATCCGTGAAATCCGTGTCCGTTCCATTCGTGTCCATTCGTGGTCATTCGTGGTTGAAGCCTGCTGTCCGAAATGACGTGTGGCTTTGGGCGTAAGGAACCCCTCGCCGCTCCGACCTACCGTCCGTCATTCCAGCGTAAGGAACTTCTCTCCGCGCCGACCCACTCATGAATGCGAAACCAACGTGCCTCCATGAACGTGGTTATTCGAAGATTTGCCGGGGCTGCGCGGCGACTCAATCCCCGCCCACCGGAATCCCCGCCCTCCCTCGCCATCCGGGGAGATGCTGTCGCAGCCCCGCCCGCCTTTCCCCAATCGCCGCCCGGCGCCTGGCCGCAGGAAGATTGCGCCAATGAACCCGCCGCGTTCTTCGCCTGCGGCGAGCCCAATGCGCTGTGGGCGCTCGGGGCGCGAGCCGCGCTCGTCCTGCTCGTGTTCGTCGCGTCGCTGTCTTCGCGGGCGGCGGTGCTCGAAGTCGGTGAGATTGGGTTGACCGTTGCCGACCCGGCGAAGTTGGAGGCGTTCTACACGAATGTTCTCCCGTTCAAAGTCGTCGGCCGCGCCGCGACGGCCGGCAGTCGCGTGGACGCCGTGTTCGGTCTGACCAACACGAGCCTGCGCACGACGCGCCTCCAACTGGGCGAGGAAGTCATCTCGCTCAATCAACATGTCGGCAACGCCGGCCGGCCCATCCCGCCGGATTCGCGCAGCTTCGACCATTGGTTCCAGCACATCGCCATCGTGGTGAGCGACATGGACAGGGCTTACGAACACTTGCGCCGGCACAAGGTCAAGCACGTCTCGACCGCGCCGCAAACGTTGCCGGCGTGGAACAAGGACGCAGGCGGCATCAAGGCGTTCTACTTCCGTGATCCGGAAGACCACGTTTTGGAAATCATCTGGTTTCCGCCCGGCAAGGGCGACCCCAAGTGGCAGAAGCTGATTAGTGCCCAAACGGGAACGGGCCGGCAGGATGCCGGCGCTCCCAGCCTATTCCTCGGCATTGACCATACTGCCATCGTGGTGAGCGACACGGACAAGAGTCTCGCGTTTTACACGAACGCGCTCGGGCTTCGAGTGGTCGGCGGCGCGGAGAATTACGGCACGGAGCAGGAACATCTGAACCAGGTCTTCGGCGCGCGGTTGCGCATTACGGCGCTGCGGGCCGGGCGCGGGCCGGGCATCGAATTCCTGGAATACATCACACCGCCGGGCGGCCGGCCGCTCCCGGCAGATGCACAGGCGAACGACCTGGTGTTTTGGCACACGCGCCTCGTTGCTGATGGTCTGGACGAGTTGGCTGCCAAACTGCGCGAACAACAAACCAGATTTGTGTCGGCGCGGGCAGTAAGTCTCAATGGTGAGACGACAAGTCATGGACTATCACACTTTGCAAAGTGTGATAATTCCGCTCGGAGTCTCATTGTGCGCGACCCGGATGGGCATGCGTTGCGGCTCATCGAGTCTGCTCGCAGCCCAGGGAACCAGGCGTTGACTTCAAACGCGAACAAAGATTGAGCCTCCTCAAGTCCGCTGCTCCGAATCGCTGAAAGGTTTTCCCTCCATCTCCGACCACCAACCAACAAGGACATCAACGAAAATGAAACAATCACTCCTCACCTTCACCGCCACCTTCGCCCTGGCCGCCGGCGCGCTGGCCGACCACGCCGCGGGCCACACGAAGACGCTCATCCTGAAAAACAAGGAGGGCGCGGCCATCCTCGGCTACGACCCGGTCGCCTACTTCACCGACAGCAAGCCGGCCAAGGGCAATCCAAAGTTCAAATCCAATTATGACAGGGCGAATTACTACTTCGTCAGCGCCGGGCACAAGACGTTGTTCGACGCGAATCCCGCGAAGTACGCGCCCGCCTACGGCGGCTATTGCGGCTACGCGGCGAGCATCAACCGGCTCTCGCCCATGAGCCCGGACTGGTGGCAGCTCGTCGAGGGCCGGCTGGTGCTCCAGCACAACAAAAAGGCGTTCGACCTGTTTAACCAGGAACTCGCCGCCAACGCGAGGAAAGCCGACGCGAATTGGCCCGGTCTGGTTGTGAAGAACGGCTCCTATGGCGGCAAGACCCTCGTCCAAACGGACAAGAACGGCGTCGCGCGGGATTGCTCCTTCACGGTTACTTATTCCACCGACGGCAAACCTTTCAAAGGCGACCCGACGATTGAAGCCACGTTCAACGGCGCGCTTTACCACTTCACTTCGCAGGCGCACCGCGAAACATTCGAGAAAGACCCCACGAAATACGCGCCGGCCTATGGCGGCTACTGCGGCTATGCGGCGAGCATCGGCAAGGTGCGTCCGGCCAACCCGCTGCTCTGGTCCATCGTGGACGGCCAGCTCATCGTGCAGCACACCAAGGGCGCGGTGGAGCTGTGGCAGAAGGACGTGCCCGGCAACAAGGCCAAGGCGGACAAGTTCTGGCCGCGCCTCGTCGAGGCGAAGGCGGGCTTGAAAGACCCGGTGGACAGCCTGCTCGGCAGGTCCGTGCTCGTGGACGCGCGCTAACCTAACTTCCGGAACGATTTTCAAAAAACCCAGCAAATGCGAAGTTTTCACTG
>CAZZAQ010000607.1:0-3677 GCA_964652165.1 uncultured Bifidobacterium sp. | reverse complement strand
CCGCTTACACCGGCACTGCGGTGAACGCACTGACCACGATCGCGTTCAACAACGATGCCGCCGGCGGCACCAATAGCCAGATTACATTCAATGCCGTGGCCGGAACGGCCTACAACCTCCAGGTGGGCGGAATCTCGGGGGGGCCTGGCTCGGGCAACATTGTCTTCCACATCACGGTGCCCAGCCAGGCGCCGTCGATCACCACCCAGCCTCAAAGCCAGACGGTGAACCTCGGGGCGAACGTCACCTTTACGGTCGTCGCGAGCGGGGCGACGCCGTTCAGCTACCAATGGCGCCTCAACGGGGCCGACCTCGGTGGCGCCACGTCAAGCAACCTCACCCTGAACAATGTCACTGCATTGAACGAAGGCGCTTATTCGGTGCGAGTCTCGAATGCGTTCGGCGCCACCAACAGCGCCAACGCGACGCTGACTGTCAACGACGGGCTGGTGACGACCTACACCACGCAGCTCATCGGGTTCAACAGCACCTGGCGTTACAACCAGGCGGGTGTCGAACTCGGCACTTCATGGCGCGGGCCGGGTTTCAACGACGGCGGCTGGCCCTCGGGGCAGTCGCTGCTGGGCTATGAGATCATCACCACTTACCCGGAGCCATTCCGGACCACTCTCAACGTCAGCAACGGCCCGACTTCAATCATCACTTACTATTTTCGGACGCATTTCACGCTGAGCAACGACTTGAGCGCGACGGTGACGTTGACTTCGACGAACCTGCTGGACGACGGCGCCGTGTACTATCTCAACGGCACGGAGGTCGGGCGCATCCGCATGCCGGCGGGAGCAGTGGATTACAACACGCTCGGCGTGAGCCCCGTCACGGAGGGCGCGCCCGACACGCTGCCGATCCCGTCGGCCAGCCGCGTTCCGGGCGACAACGTGATGGCGGTCGAAGTCCATCAAAGCAGCATCGGCAGCAGCGACGTGGCGTTCGGCATGAGCCTGCACGCGACGGTCACGTTCACCAACCGCCCCGTTATCATAAATCCGCAGGTGCTCGGCAACGGCAGTTTTCGAGGCACGCTCGTGGGAATCCCCGGCCGCCGTTACGCGGTCGATTTCACTCCGACCCTCGGCGGGGCCTGGACCCAACTGGTCCTCTTCACCAACCAGACCAGCCAGACGATCTTCACGGACCCGGGAGCGGTTTCGGCCGGCGCCCGCTTCTACCGCGGACGGCTCGCGCCGTAGGTGGATTGCGAAGACCGAAGAATTGCGGATTTCGGATTTCGGATTGGCGATTGCGGATTGACGGAACCCCGGTCCTGTGGGGCTCGGAAATCCGCAATCCGCAATCGCCAATGCGCCGGGACAAACCAGGCAGAAAAATGGGGGCAGAAAGATGAGCTCATTTTTCTGCCCCCATCTTTCTGCCAGCTCGGATTGCCAATTCGGCCTGGCCCCCAGCCTCCAACCGGCAATTGGCAATTGGCAATCGGCAATGGCCTGTGTCATAGTTCGGTCATCTAAGCTTTCCTGAAAATGCATCTCGAAGCAGTGTCCTTCCTGGATTGCCGATTGCCAATTCTCCGTGGATTGCCGATTGCCGATTGCCAATTGCCGATTGAACCGGAACCCACCGCGCCAACTTTAACAGGAGCAAACAGAGATAACAGAGAAGGAGAAAAGCCTCTGTTCTCTCCGTTGCCTCCTGTTCAAAATCGCCTGCCGGCAACAGGCGCGTGGGCGGCCGTTCCACCGGCCAACTCGGTCAGGCTCGTCACTCAACACGGATACCTGCCGGACCTGCCGGTGCTCGTGCGGGTCGAGGTGCTCACGCCGCAGGGCGCGCGGGACTGGAGCCTGTGGGACGGGGAGGCTGTGTTGAGCGCGAATTCCGGCGCGGTGACGCTGTCGACCAATCGGGTGCCAATGCGCAATGGCATGGGCAGCGCGCTGGTGGCGTTCAGCGGTGGAGGGGATTTTGATCTCACGGCGACGAGGGCAGCGGCACGAGCGCGGGCGACGCGGTCTGGAGCGGAGTCGTGCGGGTCACGAGCGACTTCACGCTGCCGGCCGGATTCACGCTGACGATTCTCTCGAACACTTTGGTGCTGCTCGACGGGGTGAGCAGCGGCACCGCCGGTGTGGACATCAACGTCAACGGTCGCATCGATGTCCAGGGCACGGAGTCCGACCCGGTGACGTTCACGTGCAGCAGCACCAACATGAACGTGCGCTGGGGCCAGTTGCGGCACTCGAGCGCTTCGCTCGCCACGGCGCCTGTGTCGACCTACCGCTGGGCTGCCATCACGCGGGCGGGCCGTGCCCCCGGTGAAGGGCATACCGGGCAGGCGCCTGTCGTCCGTTCCAGCACGGCCAAGGTGCGCTTCGAGCATTGCAGCATTACCGACCACGACGTGACGACGCCGGGCGCGGCCGGTTTCGGCACGCCGGGCAAAATCGGCTTCGCCACCGGCTCGGAGTTGAACTTCGACGACTGCCTGTTCCAGCGCGCGCGCATGGGCCCGGAAATCGAAGGCACCGCGGTGCTCTTTACCAACGGTGTCATCATGGACATGCGCGGGCCGGATGACAGCGACGGCATGTACATCCACGCACAGGGCGCAGGCCAGGTTTGTGCGCTGAAACACAGCGTCATTGCCGCGGGCGACGATGACGGACTCGACACGCTGGATCCGGTTGTGACGGTCGAAGACTGCATCTTGCGTGACTGGGCCAGCGTGGTGGAGGACGCCAAGGCCATCAGCGTCTTCAACGGCGTCACCACGGTGCGCCGTTGCCTGATCGTGGACTCGACCGTGGGTATCTCGGCGAAGACTTCCACCAGCACCACCTCGGTGCGCGTCAACATCCACGAATCGACGCTTACTCGAAACGGCACGAACGTCCTGGCCCAGCGCAAGAGCAACGCCACCGGCCCGCGCATCGACTATCGGATCACCAACTCGATCCTCTGGGGCGTGGCGGACTCCGTCGCCACCGACTTCGGAGAGACCAATTTCACCATCGGCTTTTGCAATCTTTCCGAGCCGTGGCCCGGCACGAGCAACATCGTCAGCGACCCCCTGTTTGCCGATTCGGCGAACCACGACTTTCGCTTGCTGGCGTTCTCGCCTTCCATCGACGCAGGCAATCCGTTGTCGCCGGCCGATCCGGATGGGAGTCCCATCGACCAGGGTTGGATCACGTTCCTGCCTGCCCCGTCGGTCTTGAGCAATTCACAAAAGATGCCCGACGGGTCGCATCGCTTCGACTTGAGCGGCTATACCAACCGCCAATACGTGATAGAATACTCGACAAACGCCCTCGATTGGCTTTATCTTTTCACCTCGTTCCAGACCAACGACCCTTCCTTGATGGTGGACCCGACGGCGAGGAATTCGTCGATGCGGCTCTACCGCGCGCGATTGGCGCCCTGATGGACAAGCGTGTCCACAGGAACCCGGCCCGAACATTTGCGCTAGCCGCGCGTATGTGGCTTATTGTTACGACTCTATGACGAACGCTCAACGACGCATGACGTGTAAGTTTGACCTTTTGCACCAAAGCCCGAACGCCCGGCCCCTGGCCCTATTCGCCAGAACGCGGGGCCGCGCTCCTTCTGCCCTCAATCGGGAGAGGGCCGGGGTGAGGGAGTTCGTGAAGACAATTCAAAATTCAAAATTCAAAATGAGCGTCATGGCTCGCTTGGCG
>CAZZAQ010000606.1:0-3678 GCA_964652165.1 uncultured Bifidobacterium sp. | reverse complement strand
TTGCGGTTCAGCACCAGCACGATCGACTTGTTCAGTATGTCGTTCATATCAATTCTTTGTAGCCGCGTCTCGTGATGTGCCGCCGCACGATAAATCTCACATCAGTCATCCGCGTTCTCACGAACGCGGCTACGACCGACGAGGTGTTTGTTCTTTGTTGTGGCTTCATCGGCTATTGATCATTGGCGATTGGTAATTCGCCGAAGGCGCTGGCTGCCTCGCCTGGTTTTGCTCCAGGTCCTCCGGTGTCAGAGACCGGCGCACTCCTGATTATGCAACGAGGCAATGGTCGCCCGGAAAGGTTCTGCCCCTCCGACTTCTGGGTGTAGGCCAGACGTGATTCTATTTCACCACCGGGCGGAAATTGGCTGCGGGAAATGGGTTCGCACCATTGACTTCGCTTTCAAAGAGCGACGAGTTGCTGATTACTCCATCCCGCAAGACTGGTGGAGCCGGAGGTAGTTGCAACCTCACCAAACCGGATTAAAAGTCCGGTGCCGGTCTGCTGTGGCTTCGACTCCGAGGATGGAAGGAATGGGGCGGTGGGGTGATGGAGTAATGGAGTAATGGAGTGTTGGGGTGCTGGACTGATGGTCGAATGGAGGCGAGCATAGGTCCAATACTCCAACACTCCATTACTCCATTACTCCATTACTCCAACACTCCATCACCCCAACACTCCATCACCCCAACACTCCATCACCCCAACACTCCAATCCCGCATCGCCGCCCTGGCTTCAGTCCCGCCGCGCCGTGTCCGCGGGGCTTCTGGGCGCGAACACGATAAAGCGGCCAATGCGGTCGATCTCCCGGTAGTCCTCCTGAACGCTTCGGACCAACGGCTGGATGGGTGGTGGCGCGCCGTTCTTCCAGCTTTCCGCCGCGGCCGCCACGACCACCAGCAGCGGCCGTCGCGCCTGGCGCAGCGAGCCGAGGATGCGCTCCTGCTGCCGGTGGCTCAACTGGCCCCAGCCTGTGCTGTTCAGATGCGTCGGCGGCCGTTTGCCAGCCCAGAAGTAAAGGCTGTTGAAACCGGGATACGTCACGAACGTGTCGCACTCCTTCTCCAGGTAGCGGGCAAGTTCCCGATACATGGCCGTCGTCTCCACATCGAATCGGACATGCCTGGACCCGGGCAAGTCGAGCGCCGGCAAGCTCGCGTAATGCCGGCGCGCTGCCGGCAGGTTGCACCACACGTTCGCAAACACGTAGAGGAGCGCGCAAACGGCGAAGGCGTGGGCGAACTGAAGGCGTCGTGGCGTCAATGAGGTCAACCATGCCCCAACTCGACGCTGGGCCGCGACGGCCTTGAACACGTCGGCGAGACAAACACCGTAGGCAAGGACTGGAAGCAGCGTGGCCATCGTCACCTGTGTCCCTGCGATCGGATACGCCTGCAACCCTTGCCAGGCGGCGGCCAGACAGAGAAAGATTCGGGAAAAGGATTCACGCGCGTTCCGTTTCGGTGACTCGACGCATGGCACGGCCACCAGCCAGACCCAGGGCAATAGAAACGCCAACTGCGGCGTCGGGTTTCCGATTAGGCAAAAGCCCCCGGCGAACCCGAAGATTGCCTTGAGAATCGTGACGGCATTGCGCACGTATCGCTCCCGCGCCTTCACACAGACGACGACGGCAACAGCCAACGCTCCTGCCGCGTTGAACAGGACAGCGTCCGACACCGTCACCGGCAGCAGCGCCACGCCCGGCATCTTCAACGGCGTCAGCAACAGCCCGTCCAGAAGTCCTCTCAGTGAAGTGCCGGTCCACAACACGATTCCGATAATCGCTCCGCACACCGCCAGAAAGACCGAAGCCGCTCTCAGAACCTTGGCGTATCCCCAGGCGCAGCCTCCGGCGAAGCGTTGCGCAATCAGCCACGACGCGGCAATCGCCGAGGCCGCGAGCACGCTGTAATTGCGGCACCACTCGGCCTCGAGATGCCGCCGCATCAGCACGAACGGCAGCGTCGCGCACGCCCCGGCCAGAAGCCACGTCCACACCCCCCCCGCCAGGCGATCTTTCGCGGCACAGCGCATCCCCAGGAACAGCGCGATTCCGAAGAAAATGCCTGCGTTGATTTTCGTAAACGCGAGAACCGCTGCAATCGTGGCAAGCACAGCCAGCCCGGCTTTTTCACACGGCTCGTAGCCGCCGACGTAAGGAGGCGGAAGGACCGGGCGGAGCAACCCATCCGCCTCCTCACGTCGTCGGCTACGGGCTCCGGGCGTTTCATGTGTTCTATGAAATATGCGGGCCAGCCAGTCGCTCTGCCTGCGCTCGCGCGTCGCCGCGAGCATCCCCAGCGCCAGCAGCAAGGCCACCAATTCTTGCGGATGGCCCGGTTCTCCGGCCATGGCCGTGAGATGCACCATGGCCTGCGCGAACACAAACACTCCTGCCAGCCACGAACCAGTCATCGCCCTGGCCGCGCACGCCAGCACGGCCGCCGTCGCTAGCCAATGGACGATCCCCAGCATCCGCGTTGCGTCGTGGGTCAGTGGCACGAACAGCACGACCCGAACCAGCCACTCGTAGAAATAGTAAACAGGGCCGTACTGAGTGAACACCGAGTCGTAGAGCGGCGCGCCTTCGAGGAAGCTCTGAATGGTGATCATCAAATAGCCCTCATCGGGAGACATCGGCCGGCTGAAGACCGTAAACCAGGCGTAAGCCAGGGCCACACCGATGAACAACAGCCCCGCCGCGCCGGCAAGCCAGAGTGGCCCCCGAAGCGGTGTCCGGCTTTTCAGGACATCGGTCAGGCCCTCACTTTGGACTTGCTCGCTCATCAATAGTCCTGCGACGACCGTTTCCAAATGGCGACGACCGACTTCCCAGCCCGGTAACCCGTGAACGGATCAATCAATCGCGAGCAGGGGACCATGAGACTGTCCCACACGTGAATCTGTCGGGTGCTCGGGAGGGATTGTCGAAGCAACAACCGGTTCGCCGCCGAGGCCAGCAGGCCAACTGAATCCAGGTAGAACGCGCTCACCAGGCGAACCCCGGGCGGGGTCAATCCGCCCAAGTCACGCGCCGCGTAGCGCCGGAAGTGGCCGATGGCTTGATCGAACGGGCTGAAAAGCCACGCGTGCGCGGGCGCCAAAACGATCAGGTGGCCGCCGGGCGCCAGATGCTGCGCAGCCCGTTCGAGTTCGCCGCGGTCGTCCTCGATGTGCTCCAGCACGTCGATGTAGAGGATGCTGTCGAACCTTTCGGCCGGTTCGAGCGCGTCCAAAGTTCCCGTGACCACTTCGGCGCTCGGCTCCAATGGCGTTCCAGTCAGTTGCCCGCGAAGTGTGTCGGCGAGTTGCGGATCCGGCTCGAGGCAAACCCAGCGCCGCTCCGAGCCGTTTCGCAGGCGCAGTGTGTTGGCGCCGATGCCGGCGCCGACTTCGAGCACCGCGCCCTGAATGAACGGCCGCAACTGCGAGATCCAGTACCGTTTCCACCGGCCGGCTCGCTCGAATAACTTCAACTCACCGCCCATGTAGGCCTGTTCGCTCATGGCAGCAACTGGCTTTCCGGACGAAGCGCCGGCGAGGTCCGCCCGCGCCATTGCTGCTGCGGCTCGGGCTCAGCTTCGCTCCCCGACGGCAGCCGGCAAACGCCCTCCACGAAGAACGCGTAATCGCGGGCCGGAATAAAATCGAGGCTGTTGCGCTGTGCCAGCAG
>CAZZAQ010000605.1:0-3683 GCA_964652165.1 uncultured Bifidobacterium sp. | reverse complement strand
GAAGATCAGGTGCGGCACGTCGCGGAACGAAAACGCGACCATGCAGATGGTCGAAGTCGTCGTGATCGCCCAGGTCGTCGTGGTGTCGAGCCGCTGCCGCCACACCATCATGCGGCCCAATTCGCCGCGGTAGAAGTGGGAGAGGGCGTTGACGTAACTCGGGTCGAACAGCGGGGGGTGTGGAGCTTCGGGCGGCTTTTCCATGATCAACAGACTACTTGGTGATCGTCTCGTTGAGGTTCAGCAACACGTTGGCCACGCCGGTCATGGCGGCGTGTTCGGCGCTGCCGAGGTCCTTCGGCCGCACCGACTCGCCAATGGAGAGAAGCGACTCGGCGGCTTTCGCATCGCGCGAATACTCCTCGCGGCGCCGATCGTAAGCGGTCTTGAGCGCCCCCAACTCGTATTTGGCCGGTGGCCGCGCCAGCGCGAGGCGAAAGGCGTAGGACAGTTGCTCGTCCAATTTAGTCCCGCCTTCCTTCAGGGCGCGCGCGGCCAGGGCCCGGGCGGCCTCGACGTAGGCGGGATCGTTCATGACCACGAGGGCTTGCAGCGGCGTGCTCGTGCGCGGCCGTTGCACGATGCAAGTCTCGCGGCTTGGGGCGTCGAAGGTCTGAAAGCTCGGATAATGCGCGGCGCGTTTCCAGAACACGTACAGCCCCCGGCGGTAAAGGTCGGCGCCCTTGCTCGGCTCGTATTTCTGATCGGTGCCGTCCCATATTCCGGGGGGCTGGTAGGGCTTGATGCTGGGACCGCCAATCTTCGGATTGAGCAGGCCGGAGATGGCCAGTGCGTTGTCGCGGATGAGTTCGGCGTCGAGGCGCACGCGCGGGCCGCGGCTGAGGAGGCGGTTGTAGGGATCGCGCTCGAGTTTGTCGACGCTGACGGCGGCGGATTGGCGATAGGTCGCGCTGGTGACGAGGAGGCGGAGGAGATGTTTGATGTCCCAGGGAGTTGAGAGGGTCTTGTGTTGAGAGTTGAGAGGAGCCTGTGTTGAGAGTTGAGGAACGGGGGCGGCGGTGATTCTCTCAACTCTCAACTCTGGCCTCCTCTCAACTGACACCGTCGGCTCCATAAACTCACACGCCAGCCAGTCAAGCAGCTCGGGATGGCTGGGGCGATCGCCTTGCGATCCGAAGTCGTTGCTCGTCTTAACGAGGCCCGTACCAAAGAGCATCGCCCAAAGGCGATTGACGGTGACGCGCGCGGTGAGCGGGTGGTTGGTCGAGGCTATCCACCGGGCGAGCGTCAGCCGGTTGGTGGGCTGGTCCTTCGGCAGCGGAGGCCAGCAGGAGGGCGTGCCCGCGCTCACCGGGTCGCCCTTTCGCTGGTAGTCGCCCCGCACCAGCACGAACGTGTCGCGCGGTTTCTCCGACTCGTCCATCACCATCGTGTCGGGAATGGCGTCGAGCAGGTCTTTCTTCTCCTTTTGAAGTTTCTCGAGACGGTCCTTGGCTCCGAAGAACTCACTGGCGCGATGCTCGCGGAAGAATTTCTTCAAGCTGGCGCTCTGTTCCTCAGTGCGCTGGTCGGCAGCCTGTTTGGCGACGAGCAAATGCGCGTGCGCGAAAAGGTCCGCCACCTCTTCGGATCGGAGCGCCCGGTCGTAAAAGCGCAGGTCGTCGATCAGCCCCGCGAAGGGGAACGCTTTGATGCGCGATCCGATGAGGAGCGGCGCATCCGTGGCAATCGTCGCAGACAGCTTGTCAGTCGGCGTGTCGAGCGGACGCCCCTTGCCGTCCACGTAGATTTTCAGGCCGCTGGCTTTGTTCGATCCGTTCCAGGTGACAAATACGTGCGTCCAGACGTTGGTGGGCAGCGGATCTTTCGTCGTGACCTTGATGGCGTTGTCGGGGAACTGGTGGGCCAGATGGACCTCGACCTTCCCGTCCATGATGAGCAGGTCGAAGCCGCGATAGCCCGGCCCTTCCTCCATCTTGCTGAGGACTGCGCCCTTCTTACCGTGCAGTTTAATCCAGCCGCCGTAGCTGAAGGCGTTCGTATACTCGAAGCGCACGGCCTGTCCCGCGTCGATGAAGCCGTCGTCCTTGCCAAAGAGCTGAAGAGCACCGCCCAGCTTGCCTGGCACGAAGCTGAAGTTCGTAGCCGCCGACGTGAGGAGGCGGGCTTCCCTGTTTGTCCGTGCATCCGCCTCGTTGCCTCGACGGCTTCGAGGCGCGGGGGAATCGTCCAACGCGAATTCCGCTACCAGCCCGGCCCGACCCGGTTCCTTGATCTCCTGCTCACGCACTACTTTCTCCCATTTTTCCTGCGCTTTGGGGAGTTCGGCTTCGCGCTCGCTCACCACCTTCTCCGCCGCCGGGATCAGATCGAGGTAACGGATGAGTTTGGAGCCTTGGTCGGGCGTAGGCACCTTGAGGACCGGGGCGGGATTCCGCGTGCGCGTGCCGTCCAGGCCCTTCTCGGGGATGCGATTGAAGAAAGCGTAGAGCTGGTAGAACTCGCGCTGCGTGATCGGATCGTATTTGTGGTCGTGGCACTCGGCGCAACCGACGGTGGTCCCGAGCCAGACCTGGGCAGTAGTGCTTACGCGATCGACCTGATACTTGGCCAGGTATTCCTCCGGATCCACGCCGCCTTCGTCGGTCGTCATCACGTTGCGGTGAAAGCCCGTGGCGATCTTCTGCTCGATCGTGGCGTCCGGCAGCAAATCGCCCGCGAGTTGCTCGATGGTGAACTGGTCGAACGGCATGTTGTCGTTGAATGCCCGGATCACCCAATCGCGCCACAGGTGCATCTGGCGAAAGCCGTCGAAGTGATAGCCGCTGCTGTCGGCGTAGCGCGCCTGGTCCAGCCACGCCAGCGCGAGCCTCTCGCCGAAGTGCGGCGAAGCGAGGAGCCGTTCGACGAGCCGCTCGTAGGCGTCGGGGCTTTTGTCCGCCACGAACGCGTCCACCTCGGCGAGGGTCGGCGGGAGCCCGGTCAGATCGAGCGAGAGCCGGCGGATGAGCGTGTAGGGGTCCGCCTCGGCGTTCGGCTTCAGCCTGGCCTGTTGGAGCCGCGCGAGGATGAAGCGGTCGATGTCGTTGCGCGCCCACTTTCGGTGCGTCACCTCGGGGGCCGCCGGACGCTGCGGCGCGACGTAGCTCCAGTGTTCCGCCCACTTCGCGCCTTCGGCGATCCAACGCCGGAGCAAATCGATCTGCGCCGCCGTGAGTTTCTTGCCGGTCTTTTTGGGCGGCATGTGGTCGTCGTCATCGAGCGGGAGCGAGACGAGCTTGAACAACAGGCTTTGCTCGGGCTTTCCTGGGACGATCGTGAACTCGCCCGAGTCGAGCTTCCTGAACGCTTCCCCCTTCAAGTCGAGCCGCAAATCGGCCTTGAGCTTGTTGGTGTCCGGGCCATGGCAGGCGAAGCAGTTGTCCGAAAGAATCGGCCGGATATCGCGGGTGAAATCGACCTTGCCGCCGGCTTTCGGCGCGGCGTGAGCGGCCAGAGTGGCCAGCAGCATCAGCCCGCAGCCAAGCCATCGACCGGCACGGCTCGGCCGTCGGATTCCCAATATTGTGTTGATGCGGCTCACGGGTCTGACCCTCAGAGTTAAGCAGTCCCTCGGCGCCAAGCCAGACGAAAACTCACGGGCCGGCGGGGGCACATCCGGGGGCACTGCCCCATAAGCGCTAACTTGTTTTGCTTGTCTGGCGTTGGCCGGTGCGATAGGT
>CAZZAQ010000604.1:3232-3687 GCA_964652165.1 uncultured Bifidobacterium sp. | reverse complement strand
TCAAGGTAACGCCGGCCCATGACAAGGCGGACTTCGACATCGGCCAGCGCCACAATTTGCCGCTCTTGGACATCATGAACCCGGACGGCACGATGAACGCACTGGCGGGACAGGACTTGAACGGCCTGGACCGCTTCGCCGCGCGCAAAGCGGCGACGGAGAAACTGCGCGAGTTGGGCGCGCTCGTGGAGGAGAAGCCTTACGAGAACAACGTCGGCTTCAGCCAGCGCGCCGATGTGCCCATCGAGCCGCGGCTGAGCGAGCAATGGTTCCTCAAGTATCCGAGCGTGGAGCAGGCCAAGGCGTGCGTGGAGCAATCTGGGAGCGCCGGCTTCCAGCCGGCGGGTGCTGCCGCCAAGATGGCGGCGCTCCCAGCGAAGATGCGCTTTCATCCCGACCGGTGGGCGAAGGTGTACGACCACTGGCTGACGAACATTCAGGACTGGTGCATCAGC
>CAZZAQ010000604.1:2663-3222 GCA_964652165.1 uncultured Bifidobacterium sp. | reverse complement strand
TAAGTACATTGAAGAACAGAGACAGCTTCGTCCCGAACTAATCGAATTCAGGCGGGTGCCGGTTGCCGATTCATTTGTCGTCCCTGGCATGCAGCGATATCAGCGTGAGGTAGCCTTGGCGCCTGGGATGGAGGAAGTCGGAAAATACTTGGAAAGTCTCGGCTGGGAACAATCTCCCGACGTCCTCGACACTTGGTTCAGCTCCTGGCTCTGGCCCTTCGCCACGATGGGCTGGACCGGCGACAAATCCCAGGACTCCAACAACCCAACACTCCTGGCCTTCTACCCCACCACCGACCTCGTTACCGGCCCGGACATCATTTTCTTCTGGGTCGCGCGCATGATCATGGCGGGTTACGAGTTCATGGGCGAGATGCCGTTCCGAATCGTCTATTTCACCGGCATCATCCGAGACAAGCAGGGCCGCAAAATGTCGAAGACGCTCGGCAACTCGCCCGACCCGCTCGAACTCATCGCCAAATACGGCGCCGACGCCCTGCGCTTCGGCACGATGCGCAGCGCGCCCCTGGGCCAGGACGTGCTTTTCGACGAGAAGGAC